>NZ_CP118957.1:837500-1137500 GCF_029023825.1 Enterococcus saccharolyticus subsp. saccharolyticus
GTGGGTTCGATTCCCATCGTTCGCCTTTGTAAAATTAATATTGGGGTATAGCCAAGCGGTAAGGCAAGGGACTTTGACTCCCTCATGCGTTGGTTCGAATCCAGCTACCCCAGTTTTACTTCTTACAAAGTAAATACATTAACATAATGGCGGTATAGCCAAGTGGTAAGGCAGAGGTCTGCAAAACCTTCATCACCGGTTCAAATCCGGTTACCGCCTTAGTACATTATAATTTGCCGGCGTGGCGGAATTGGCAGACGCGCTGGACTCAAAATCCAGTGCCCGTTAAGGGCGTGCCGGTTCGACCCCGGCCGCCGGTATAAGTTGGTATAGCAACGTTTCTAGACGATTCGTTCAGCTATACCATTTTTGTTTTTTAGGGGTATTTTTGGGCTCTTTGTCAATAAGGACTGATGAAGAGGAATTTTATAAATCAGAGTAAGTAGAGAAATCGTCTTACTCTGATTTTTTTGTTATTTTACAATAATCAACTGATTCATCATAAAAATTCTCGTTCTCATATTGTCAAAGGATTTAAATCCATAACTCACTCGCTTCAGTGTTTTGATGTGTGTATTTTTAGCTTCTATTTTTCCGTTAGAATAAGGATATACCATGGCATTTCGTATGCCTTCTTCATACTTAGTTAGTCCTTGGAGTTTCTTACGAAACGATTCATCTAAGTGCTCTGGTAATTCGTTGATTAAGGTGAAAAACAGGTCTGGTTCTTTTTCTCTTAACGCATCTGATATATTATGGAAGCATTCATAAGTTTCTTTTAAAGCTGGTGAGTAATTCAATAAACGATCGATCATCATAGCTTCTGTTAAATATTGATATTTAGGTGCACGAAAACTTCGCCATGTTTTATATTCTGTATGTTGGATTAAGCTTCTATTTTTTGTGAGATAACGCCAATTTGCTTTTAATTTAAAGTAGGCTTCTTTATTTTTCGTCACAGCGATTCGCTTCATTTCTTTAACTCTAAAATCCTGAAAGGATTTATTTAAATGTTTTATGATGTGAAATCGATCGATGACTACTTTCGCATTTGGAAAGACACGTTTCGTTAATTGGTCGTAAGCTGCATTCATATCCGTTACGAGATAACGGACATTCATTCGAGAAGGATTTTCCATAAAATAGTGTGTTAATTTGTTTAATTTCCTCTTTGGTAAAATATCCACGAGTTTTCCCGTTTCCCCATCTGCACAAATAAAACTCATTTTATCTTCTAAAGAAGCGTGAGAACGAAATTCATCCACCATTAATACACTAGGCAAACTAGATGTGTTAGGATTTGGAATATAAGTGCGTAATCCTTTCAGGATTCGAATCACTGTGGTGATAGAAACATGACAAAGTTTAGCAATCAACGTAAGTGAGCATTTTTCTTTTAATAAATCGATAACTTTGAATTTTACATGATAGCCAATCGAACAACGTTTTTCAACTAAAGAACTTTGGGCAGTCCAGTTACTTGAACATTCTTTACACTTGTATCGCTGTTTAAATATCTTGATAATTGTTGGAAGATGATTGTATTGATCTAATCGTACACGTACACATTTTTTTCCATTCTTCACAATTGAAAGCTTTCCGAACTGATTTTGAGCTGTACATCCACAATTTGGACAGCTCTTTTGATAAGGAGAACAAGTAGCCTCAATGACGATTGTTTGTCTATTTTTGATAGTTTCGTAAGAAACATGGATAATTTTTAAAGAAGGGTCTGTAATTCTTAGCATTTTTTTGATATGATTATTCATAAGACATACTCCTTTCTCTTGTTTATTTTGTAGTGATTTAATCATACAGGAAGTGGGTATGTTTTTTAATACCTAAAATTACAAATGGACTGATGAATTGAATTCAATTCATCAGTCCATTAAATTATAGAGCCTAAATAGATAAGTAGGAACTTTTTTATTAACCGCGTAAATCATCTAAAAATTCAGTTTTTGATAATGTTTTATCGTCTTTCATTTTAATGATTTTGGCTGGAGAACCAGCGACAACTGCGTTTGCTGGAACATCTTGGGTAACGACAGCACCAGCTGCTACAACAGCACCTTCACCAATGCGTACACCTTCTAAAACAACAGCATTGGCACCGATTAAGACGTTATCTTCTACAACAACAGGACTTGCTGAAGGTGGTTCTAAAACGCCTGCCAAGACAGCACCGGCTCCAATGTGTGCGCGTTTGCCAACTGTTGCACGAGCGCCTAAAATAGCACCCATATCAATCATTGTTTCTTCGCCAACGACAGCGCCGATATTGATCACGGCACCCATCATCACGACTGCATTTTTATTAATGATTGCTTGGTCACGGATAAATGCACCTGGTTCAATACGTGCATCTACTTTCGTTACATCTAACATTGGGACGGCAGAATTGCGACGATCATTTTCTAAATAATAGTCGTTAATAACGGCTTTATTTGCTTCTAAAAATGCGTCGATGTCTACTGCATCACCGATTGCAACATTTCCAAAAATTTTAACACGATCGCTCGTTACATTTGTTAAATCACCATTGATGTAAGCTTTAACAGGTGTTTGTTTGGTCGCATCTTTGATATATTTTGCTAATTGATACGGATCTGAAAATTGTAATTCTGACATAAGTTCTCCTTTTCTGACCTTTTTTAGTCAATTAGGCATAGTTATAAAAAGAATCAAGAGTTACTCGTTTTATAAATATGTCTAATTATTTTTCTACACAATAAATAAAAATTGAAGATTTGAAAATTTATCAGTAGAATATTGGAATTATATACTATATGATAAACACATATCAATTGTTATGATTTTTTTACTGAAAAATAATGAAAAAAACTATTTATTTTAATGAAAGAAGCGATGTTTTATGAAAATTACACAAGAAATATATGATTTATTGCCAGATGTGACTAAATTTCGACGTGAATTGCATCAAATTCCTGAATTGGGATTAGAAGAAGTGCAAACTGCTGACTATTTACGCAAAAAACTAGCTTCTTTTGGCATTACAGAAGTTTACCCGATGATTGAGACAGGAACTGTTGCGGTGTTGCGGAGTGTCGTTCCTGGCAAAACGATTGCCTTTCGGACAGATATTGATGCCTTACCGGTGACGGAAGAGACAGGTGTCGACTTTGCTTCTCAAACACTTGGAAAAATGCATGCATGCGGTCATGATGGCCACATGGCGACGATGTTAGGCTTTGCCAAATATTTAAGTCAGCATCCTGAAGCCTATCGTGGGACAATCGTTTTAATCTTCCAACCAGCCGAAGAAGGGCCAGGCGGTGCTCAGTTGATGATTGATGCAGGATTGATTACAACTTATAATATTGAGCAAATTGTTGGCTTACATGTTTTTCCTGACTTTGCAGAAGGAGTCATTGCTTGTCGCCCTGGGGCAATGATGGCGCGTAATGGTGAAGTATCTATTCAAATTAAAGGGCGAAGTGCTCACGGCGCACAGCCTCAACAAGGCGCCGATGCGATTTTAGCTGCTTCAGCAGTCATTCAAGGACTGCATAGTATTATTTCTCGCAATATTAGCCCGATGGAAAGCGCAGTGTTAACTTTTGGCAAGATTAGCGGTGGTGAAGCAATGAATATTATTGCAGGCCAAGTCAATATAGAAGGTACGATGCGAGCGTTTGATGATGCAGTGTATGATCGCATGACTGAGCGTATCGCCATACTCGCAAAAGAAATTGCGAAAGGATACGATTGTGAAGCAGAAGTGATTTTTAACCATATGTACCGTGTTGTTGAAAATGACGCAGCGATGGTAACTGCTCTTGAAAAAGTAGCTGGGGATGCCTACCAAGAAACCCCACCTTATATGTTGGCTGAAGATTTCTCGATGTATCAACAAGTTGTACCAGGGATGTTTTTCTTTGTAGGTACAAGAAATGAAGCAAAAGGCTACATTCATCCTTTGCACAACGGCAAAATGCAGTTCGACGAAAAAAATCTTTTAAATGGTATTGCTTGTTACGTCGGATTGATTCAAGAATTAACTAATTAATTGATAGAAAAGAGGAACAATCATGAATATCCCATTTTTTAAAATGCAAGGGACTGGAAATGATTTTATTGTGATTAACAATATGGAATTGAAACTTTTTGGAGAACAACTCGCCCAATTAGCTAAACGTGTTTGCCAACATCGAATTTCTGTTGGTTCGGATGCAGTGATGGCCGTTGATTTTCCTGAACATACAGGTGATTTCCGCATGCGTTTTTATAATGCAGATGGGACTGAAGCAGAAATGTGTGGCAATGGTGCACGCTGTATTGCGCGTTATGCTTATGAAAAAGGTCTTGCGAAAGAAGAAATGACAATAGAAACGGTTGCCGGAGATGTCCAAGCGTGGCGTTTGGATGAACGATTGTATAAAGTTCAGCTAAATGAACCGACAACCGTGGCATTTGATTGTGAATTTTCGGAAAATCCCGAACTAGTTATTGATTACGTGGAACTTGGAAATCCAGGGATTCCTCATTTGGTGGTACACTATCCTAATTTAGCAACCACTGAATTGGCGGATCTTCGTGATTTAGCCAAAAAATTGCGCTTTTGGGAAAAGTTATCTAAAGGAGCAAATGTTAATTTTTATGAATTAACGAATCAAGAGGTTATTGTGCGGACGTTTGAACGTGGTGTGGAAGATTTTACTTTAGCTTGTGGCACAGGTTCGGGTTCCACTGCCTACGCTTTAAGAAAAAGACAGCTGATTGAGCAAGATCCCATTGTTCTGAATGTTTTAGGTGGAGTCTTAAAAGTAGAAGTTTCAGATCAGGCATTAAATCTGATTGGTGATACCAATATTGTTATTGAAGGGATCATTCGAGACGAAGATTTAGTATTATAGCGAGGATAAATCAATTCTGTTTTAAAGAATTGATTTATCTTTTTGTATGAATGTTCAGAATTTTGTAAAAATAGGGGGGCATCTATTGGCAGTTAAAGTGAAAGACATCTATAAAAGGATTCAAGAAAATAACAATAACATTGAGTTATTAGCGGGTGAAGGGGGAATGAGTAATTTAATTGATTGGTTTCACTTTGTAGAAGGTGTGGAAACCACGGGATTTTTAGAAGGACGCGAAATCATTATCGTTACTGGAATTGCCTTGAAAGAAAAAGGAAATACGCTGATTGAAATAATGCAAAAGGCGCTAGAAAAAGGTGCTTCCGCAATTATTGTCAATGTGGGGCGCCACATTTTAAGCATTGATTCAGATATGATTGATTTTTGTAATGAGCATAGTTTCCCCTTATTTACGCTCCCTTGGGAAGTCTACATGTCGAATGTTGCGAAAATCATCGCTCAAGAAGTACAAAACAATTACAAACGAAAAAATGAGTTAGTTTCTTCATTTAAAAATGCCATTTTCTTTCCAGAAAAACAAGAATTTTATTCTGCTGATTTAGCACGCTATGACTATCAAGTAGACTGGAAATATTGTATCAGTATTATTCAAGTGCATGACCGGCATTCTTCAGAAGTCGTACCAGCCGAAGAATTACGGCGTATAAAAAAATATCTGGAAAATACACTCGCTTATCTTGCTCCCCAGACCGTCGTTTTTCGTTTGAATGATGCGTTAGTTGTCTGTTTTGCGAATTATTTGGAGGAAAATATTTCTCATATGATGACACAATTAATTGATAACTTACCGCGTTATTGTCACAAAGAATATTTATTGTATGTCGGTATTGGCCGCAATACATTGAGTGTTCGTTGCATTAATAAAACCTATAATATTGCGAAAAAAGTGGTGCGCTTGCAAACAAAATTGGATAAACCTTACCAAGTCTTATCATACAAAGACTTAGGGATTTCACAGCTCTTATTAGCGATGGAAGATACAGAGATTATGAGTGAGTTTTATGCCAATAAGTTAAAATATCTTGTGGATTACGACGAAATGAATCAAACGGATTATTGTCAATTCTTAGAAATTTATTTTGAAGAAGGGTGCCGTGTGCAAGAAGTTGCGAATAAAATGTATCTACATCGCAATTCAATCAACTATAAATTGAAAAAAATTGAAGAAATTTTAGCATGTGACTTAAGTGATTTTACCATAAGAGTGGAATTAATGGTTGCGTTAAAAGTTCGCCTTATTTTATAGAAGGAATTTTTTGAAGAACGGCACAAAGGTGTCGTTCTTTTTTTGTGGTTGTGCAGATGCACAAAAACATTTGGTTTAGGGAATATTGTTTGCTACCCGCCTTTTTGATTAAATGAATCCATAAGAAAGAGGTGGTTCAAATGAAAATGATTCAAGCAATCATTCGAGTGGAAAAAACGGAAGAAGTTTCAGAAGCATTATTAATTGCTGGCTTTCCAGCGATGACCAAAGTCGATGTTTATGGACGAGGCAAACAACGTGGATTACAAGTAGGAACGGTTTTTTACGACGAACTACCCAAGACATTACTGATTATTGTAGCAGAAGAGGAAAATGTTGAAGCCGTATTAGATATTATCTTAACCGTAGCGAAAACGAGTGATTCCGGAAATTACGGGGATGGACGTGTCTTCGTTAGTGAAGTCGGTGAGGCATACACAATCAGTACCAAAAAAGCGGAACTGTAATGGAGGGATCGTATGATTGAAATTATGGCTATTGTAAGACCCAATAAAACTTCGGCAACCAAACAGGCACTCATTAATATCAATCGCCCAGGTTATACTTGCGTTCGAGCAGTCGGTCGCGGAAAAAAAACAGTTGAAGTCATTTTATCGGATGGAAAAAAATTGAAAACCAAATTGGTTAGTAAACGAATGTTTTTAATTGTTGTTGAAGATAAAGCCAAAGAAGAAGTCGTCCAAGCAATTATTGATGCCAATTGGTCAGGAAATGAAGGCGATGGCAAGATTTTTGTGACAAAAATAGTTGATAGCTACAATGTACATTTAGAGTAGAAAGAAGTGAACTTATGAAAAATAAACAAAATATCAATACGTTGATTTCCCTAACCACTATCGTCGTTATTTTTGGCATTTGGTATATTGCTACAAATTTTAATTGGGTAGATGGGCGTTTAATTCCCACACCACAAGCAACTTGGACAGCTTTTATTCAAGTATTATCTGATTATAAAGGACATTCTTTATTAGAACATTTCGGTGCGAGTATGTATCGATTATTGTCGGCTTTCTTTTTAGCTATTATTACAGCCGTACCAATTGGTTTGTTGAGTGGTTATTCAGATAAAGCACGAGCAGTACTGACACCAATTATTGAATTTTATCGTCCGCTACCACCATTGGCTTATTATACGTTATTGGTTTTGGCCTTAGGAATTGATGATGAATCAAAAATTGCTTTACTTTACTTAGCCTGTTTTGCACCAATTTACATCGCTTGTGTCTCTGGAGTTACAAAAGTGAAAGCTGATTTTATCCATAGTGCTGAAACACTAGGTGCGAGTCAATTACAAATTTTTGGCTTTGTGATTTTTCCCGCCTGTTTGCCAGAGATGTTCATCGGTATCAGAACAGCAGTCGGTGTGGCTTATACCACCTTGGTTGCCTCCGAAATGGTTGCTGCACAAAGTGGAATTGGTTGGATGGTGTTAGACGCAAAAAATTGGTTTAGAAATGATGTTATCTTTGTTGGAATTATCGTCATGGGACTAACAGGAATCCTAATCGATTTTCTACTAAGAGTATTGGAGAAAAAACTCGTGCCTTGGGGCGGTAAAGTCTAAAAATGGAGGAAAAAAGATGAAATTAACTAAAAAATGGGTCGTTGTTGCGATGGTTAGTGTTGGTTTACTAACGGCATGTGGCAAATCAGAAGAAAAAACAAAAGAAAGTGGCAAGGCGGAGAAAGTGATTATTGGTACGTTAGTTATGCCCAATGATGAAGGAATCGCCAAAGCCGAAAACTATTTTGAAGAAGAAATGGGCGTACCTGTTGAAGTAAAAGTATTTGATGCTGGTCGTGATACGGCAACGGCAATGATGACAGAAGATATTGATTTTGGCTTAATGGGATCAAGTTCAGCAGCTCTTTCAATTGCTCAAGGTGTAAAATTGGAATACATTTGGACGCATGAAATTTTAGGCAGTGTGGAATCATTAGTTGCCAAACCAGGCATTGAATCTGCGAAAGATTTAGTTGGTAAAAAAATTGCGACCCCTTTTTCGTCAACTGCTCACTTTTCATTGTTGAAGTATTTGGAAATGAACAATATTGAAGAAAGCAGTGTTTCTTTAGTTGATATGCAGACAGCTGAAATTTATACTGCATGGGAAAGCAATCAAATCGATGCAGCGTACATTTGGGAACCAACGCTTTCTCAATTAACAGATAAAACCGTCCTAGCAACCAGTGAAGATTTAGCTAACGAAGGGTTTATGACTGCTAACGTGGAAGTGGTGACCGAAACATTTGCGAAAAAACATCCAGAGTTAGTCGAAGCTTATATCCGAGCTGTTGATAAAGCTGTTCGATTATACCAAGAAAATGAAGACGAAGCAGTCAAAATTATTGCTGAAGCGCTAGGCTTAACGCCAGAAGATGCGAAATTCCAAATGAATGGCTCAAAATGGTTGAATTCAGAGGAACAGTTGGCACCAGAGTATATGGGAACAACGGGCAACATTGGCGAATTATCACAAAATTTATATGACTTGGCGACATTCCTAAAAGCACAAGGAAGTATCAGTGAAGTGCCTGAAATTTCTGTCTTTGAAGAAGCAATTAACCCATCGTATATCGAAAAATTGAAATAGAAAGTAAGGTGTTGAGATGAGCAACTATTTAAGAGAAGAAGAAGTGGTGGTTTCCATTAAAGATGCCAGTCTTGTCTATCAAGGCGACAAAGCTGAAGTTGTCGCCTTGCAAAATGTTAATCTAGACATTCAAAAAGGCGAATTCATTTGTGTCTTGGGTCCTAGTGGTTGTGGGAAAAGTACTTTATTAAATATCATTGCTGGTTTTCATAAACCGACCAGTGGTGTAGCAATGATAGACGATCAACCAATCACTAAACCTGACTGGGATCGTGGCGTGGTCTTTCAAACACCGACGCTTTATCCTTGGTTGAATATCTATGATAATGTTGCATTTGGTCCGAAAATGCGGAAACAACAAAAAGAGCAAGTCAAAGAAGATGTCGAAAAATATTTGGAATTAGTTCAGTTAGAAAAGTTTCACAAAAGCAAACCATACGAATTATCGGGCGGGATGCGTCAACGCGCTTCTCTTGCTAGAGTATTAATTAATGAACCTAAGATGATTTTGATGGACGAACCATTTGGCGCTTTAGATGCGTTGACGAGAATCAATATGCAAAAGTTAATTCGTGACATTTGGAATATGACGCAAAATACGATTTTCTTAATTACGCATGATGTGGATGAAGCGTTAGCATTGGCAACCCGTGTGATTGTCATGACCAGTCGTCCTGGGAAAATTGCGAAAGAATTTCATACAGAATTTACGTATGACATTAATGGAACCAATCAAGAGAGTGTGACGTATTCACCAGAGTATACCGAATTACGAGAAGAAATCTTAAATATTATCAATGCACAACATTGAGACAGGAGACAATAATATGGGAAAATTAACTGGAACACAAGTACAAGAATTGCATCGCGATCACGTGTTACAATCATGGGGGAAAGCAGGTCAAATGGCTATCCCCGTAGCCAAAGCGGAAGGCATTTATTTATACGATTATGAAGGCAATAAATATGCGGATATGTCGAGTCTATTGGTTTGTACGAATTTAGGCCATGATAACAAAGAAATTGTCGCAGCTTTAAAAGAACAAGCGGATTGGATGTCCTTTATGGCACCTTCTTACGCCACAGAAGCGAAGAGTGTTTTGGCAAAAAAATTGGTGGATTTGGCAGGTCCTTCTTTCCGTCGAGTCTTTTTCACAAATAGTGGTGCAGAATCAAATGAAAACGCGATTAAAATGGCACGCATGGTGACTGGTCGTACCAAAATCTTTTCATGTTATCGCTCGTATCATGGGGCGACTTTAGGTGCAAGTAATGCCAGTGGGGATGCCCGACGTTTTGCGGCTGAATTAGGTGGCGCAAATGGCTTTGTCAAATTTATGAATCCGCACATGTATCAAGATGGTTATACACGTGGTGTGGATGATGAAGTATGTACGAACAACTATTTAAAGGCGTTGGAGCAACAAATTCGCTATGAAGGCCCTAACCAAATTGCAGCGATTCTAATGGAAAGTATTGTCGGTGCGAATGGTGTTATTTTACCTCCAGAAGGTTACATGGAAGGCGTGCGTGCACTCTGTGATAAATATGGCATTTTACTCATCATGGATGAAGTGATGGCTGGTTTTTACCGCACAGGTACCGCGTTTGGTTGGCAACATTTTGATTTAGTTCCGGATATGATTACCTTTGCGAAAGGTGTGACGAATGCGTACGTTCCTTTAGGTGGGGTTATCGTTAATGAACAAATCTCCTCTTATTTTGAAGAAAATGTCTTGCAATGTGGGTTAACATATAGTGGACATACACTAGCATGTGCAGTCGGAAATGCGTGTGTCGATTATTATGAAGCGCACAACATCGGGGCACATGTTGTGGAAATGGAAGCTATTTTAAAAGACTTTATGGAAACAATGGTAGAAAAACATGCGTGCGTGGGAGAAGCTCGTTGTATTGGTTTGTTTTCCGCCTTTGAGATGGTGAAAGATAAAGAAAATCGGGTATCCTTAGTCGATTACAATGAACCAAATACAGCCATGCCAGCAATTATGAATCAATTAAAAGAAAAAGGTTTTATCGCCTTTAATCGTGACAATTATGTGAGTATTTGTCCTCCACTAACGATTACAAAAGAAGAATTAGCAGAATACTTACCGATTGTGGATGAAGTATTCACATGGGTAGATGAAACATTGATTTAGGAGGTGTCAAATGAATTTTGACTACGTACAACCTGTAAAAATTCATTTTGGTAAGGGTCGTTTACAAGAATTACCGAAAGTATTAACTGATTTTCAAGGACAAGGACTATTAATTTGTAGCAAGCGTTCCATAAAAAATGGTTTAGCCGCTCGTTTATTTCAAGAAAATCCGCAATTAATCGCCACATTTACAGATATTTCAGAGAATCCTGATGTGACTGAAGCACAAGAATGTATTCGTTTGATTCAAGAAAAAGAGATTTCATTTATTGTGGCATTAGGAGGAGGCAGTGTCATTGATTTGGCTAAAGTTTGTGGTACGCTTTGTTTTTCAGAAGAAGAAGTTGCTGCTTATTTGGGATCAGGTATTGCGTTGCCGACGCAACGCTTGCCACTAATTGCGATTCCTACCACTTCTGGAACCGGTACAGAAGTCACAGCAGCGGCAGTATTAACCAATCGGGAGTTAGGTAAGAAATCGCCGATTGTTTCAGATAATTTTTATCCTGATATTGCACTTGTTGATCCAGAATTAACCCTATCTGTTCCGAAACAAGTTACTGCGAATACTGGAATGGATGCATTATGCCAAGCGATTGAAGGATACTGGTCAAAAGGTAACCAACCAATCTGTGATGCGTTAGCAATTCATGCTGCACGTTTGATTTTTGAACATTTAGTGACGACGTATCATGAACCGCATAATTTAGAAGCAAGAGAAAAAATGAGTGAAGCGTCATTGATTGCTGGACTAGCTTTCGCTTTGCCTAAAACCACTTCTTCGCATGCGTGTAGTTACCCATTAACGAATATTTATGGTATTCCACATGGAGAAGCGTGTACTTTGACGATTGATTATTTTGCTAAAGTCAATGCAAGTGAGCGTTTATTAGATTTTGCCCAAAAAGTTGGTTTTGAATCGATTGATGCGATGTGTGAAAAAATTTATGACATGAAAGTAGCGATGAACATGCGGATCGATTTAAAAGATTTTGCTATTTCAGAGAGCCAATTAGCTGATTTAGTTTGTTTGTCGCATCACCCCAATTTATTAAATAATCCAGTTGAAATTACAGATGAAATTTTAGAAACGATGTATCGAAGTTTCATTTAACAAAACGAAAAGACTACTGTCATGAGTAAAAAACATGGCAGTAGTCTTTTTCACAGACATTAACAAGTCATCAATGCTGGTTATATGGAGAAGAAATTAAATTAACACCCATTGAGTTTAAAATTTTAGTCTATCTTTTTGAACAACAAGGAAAAGTTGTGACTTCAGAAGAATTATTTGAAGTAGTTTTGCAAGAAAAATACTTAGAAAATAACAATACTGTCATGGCACATATCGCCCGACTTCGAGAAAAGCTCCATGAATTACCACGAAAACCAAAATTTATTAAAACGGTTTGGGAAGTAGGATATACGATTGAAAATTCAAAGTAAACTAGCCAAAAACTTGCTTACACGTTACTTTGTCAGTCTAACAGTGATGGTATTACCGATGATTGTGGTGCCGTTAATCATGAAATATTTTGCGCGTTTTCGTATTTGGTATGACGGTGATCCGACGTATGAATTACTAAAAGTGATTGAAACAATCTTATATCCGAGTATTATTATTTACGGATTAGGCGCATGGATTATTTTAACCATCTATTTCATCAAAAAGGCGTTGGGATATTTAGATGAAACCATTCAAACGACGAATCAATTAGTCACCGAACCAGAACGGCCCATTCATTTATCTGCTAATTTGATGGATGTGGAGCATGAAATGAATGAAATTCGTGAACGAAACTTACTGAATCAACGAGCAGCCAAAGAAGCTGAACAGCGCAAAAATGATTTAATTGTTTATTTGGCCCATGATTTACGGACACCGTTAACTAGCGTCATCTGCTATTTGACCTTGTTAAGAGAAGAACCTGATTTATCAACCGAATTACGCGCGCGTTATACGTCGATTGCTTTGGAAAAAGCCGAGCGTTTAGAGCAGTTAATCGGTGAGTTTTTTGAAATTACCCGGTTTAATCTGACCACAATGACGTTAGATAAAGAAAAAGTGGATATCAGTGTCATGTTAGAGCAATTAAGTTATGAGTTTCTACCCGTGATGCAAGAAAAACAACTGACTTGGGAATTAGCCTTACAAAAAGAGCTGTATTGTGCGCTTGACCCAGAGAAAATGGAGCGTGCATTTGATAATTTGATTCGAAATGCCATTAATTATAGTGAGGAAAAATCAGTCTTGCATCTCTCTTTAACACAGATTGATGCTCACATCCGTATTCAATTGACAAATACCGGAAAGACAATTCCTAAAGAAAAATTGACCCGCATTTTTGAACCTTTTTATTGCGTGGATACTGCCAGACAAAGTGCAACAGGTGGAACTGGTTTAGGGTTACCAATTACCAAAGAAATGATTGACTTACACGGTGTCAACATCTATGCAGAAAGTGAAAATAATAAAATTTTTTTCACAATATTGTTGGATGTTATCCAAAAAACAAGGAATGAGGTAAAAATCATTCCTTGTTTTTTTATATAATAAATTATATTAATGAATGCATAAAGCGTATTTTAAAGCATTTTTAGCAATTTTTTAGATAAGGATGAATGTTCTTTATATAAAAAATTATATAATAGTGTTGACAAATTTATTTGTGAATAGTAGAATTTGCTTTATAAAGAAATGTGAAAATGTTATCAATCTATTGCTAGTGAAAGAGGTGTCTCGATGAATATTGAACGTTTTATTGAGGCTAGAAAAGCGTTAAACCTGTCGCAAAGTGAATTAGCAGAAGGCATTTGTACGCAAGCTACGTTAAGCCGTTTTGAAAACAATGGACAAATTCCAACGTTGAAAATTTTACTCGAATTATGCAAGCGTTTGAATTTATCATTAGGCGACTTATTTCCTAAAGTAGAGATTCCCAATTCTGCGATTACTGAAAAAATGAATCAAGCAGAATTTTTCTTGATTACAAGTGAATATCAACAAGCTGCCGATTTATTAACGAGTATTACGTTACCCGAAGCAGAAGAAGCACAAGCCGTATTGCGTTATTATTACTTAAAAGGGTTTTTGATGTTTTTCCAAGAGGAATCTGTGATGGATGTAATGTTTGTTTTTGATCAAATTTTATTGGCTGAAGAACCCAATCCTATTTTTCGTTTGTTGGCTTACACAGGCATTGGCATGATTTATTTAAGAGAGCAACAAGAAGAAAAAGCCGAATTTTACTTTAACAAAGTCTTAGAACAAATTTATCAATACCCGATTAAAGATATGGAAGATACATGGCGTGTGTTACATATTGTTTTTCAAAGCGGAGTTTTTTATGCGCATATCCAAGAATTGGAGTTGAGTAATGCGTTATTGCATTATGCTGTCACAATTTGTTCAGATAATCACGTAACTTATTACTTAGCACGCGCAGCCGTTCAACTAGCAAAAAATGCTATAACCACAAATGAAGAAAAAGCTGTGATTCTGGAATTAATTTATGATGCACGAGCATATTCCAAGATCAATCGTAATCAGATTGCATTAAATGAATTAGCGTTGCTTGAAGCACAAGTACAAAAGCATTAGTTCAAAGGAGCAAGCAAGATGCAAGAGACTAAAACCATTCGTCTAATGGGAACTATTATTCAATTAACGATTACCCATCCACGACCAAGACCATTATTAGCAGAGGCGGAGCGACGGCTAAAAAGTTATGAAGCACGTTTTAGTGCCAATGATGCCACTTCTGAATTATCTTTTGTGAATAAATGTGCAGGTGTCAAACCAGTGTCCGTTCATTCGCAATTATTTGACTTAATCCAGATTGGCACCAAACACAGCTGTGCAGCAAATAGTCGGTTAAATATTGCCATAGGTCCCTTAGTACAAAATTGGCGCATCGGTTTCGCAGATGCCCGTGTACCTACTGATAGTGACATTCAGAGATTGTTACAACAAACAAATCCACAAAAAATTCAATTAGATACTCAAAAACAAACAGTCTATTTAGCAGAAAAAGGAATGTCTATTGACTTGGGGGCATTGGCAAAAGGCTATTTTACTGATTTATTAGTCACCTATTTTAAAGAGAATGGCGTGCAATCAGGGATGGTGAACCTTGGCGGCAATCTCATGGTGTTTGGCCCGTGTCCAAGCAGAGAGTTAGGGTATTGGAAAATTGGAATCCAACAGCCAGGTGCCTCTCGTAATCAATATGCGCTGACAATAAAAGTCAATGACTGTTCTGTCGTTACATCGGGTATTTATGAACGCCATTTAGAACACAATGGAAAAAGTTATCATCATATTTTAGATCCGCAAACTGGTTATCCAGCAGAAACTGATGTCACCAGCATTACGATTGTCGCCAAAGATTCGTTAGATGGTGAGATTTGGACGACACGTTTATTTGGAAAAACTTCGTCAGAGATAGTAGCGGAATTAAATCAATTACCAGCGATTGACGGCATTGTTATGACACAAAAGCAACACATCTTGTATTCAAACGGGATGAAAAAATATTTATAAAAATGGAAGGAAGTTATCACATGGTTAAACTTATTGGCCTCGTTGGCACCAATTCAGAACATTCAACAAATCGTCAGTTATTACAGTTTATGAGCAAACATTTTGCCGACCAAGCAGAAATTGACGTCGTAGAGATTAAGGAGATTCCTATTTTTAACAAACCGACAGAAATTCGCGTGCCAGAAATTGTTCAACAACTTGCAGACAAAATTGAGGCAGCAGATGGCGTAATCATCAGTACCCCAGAATACGATCATGCGGTACCTGCATCATTGATGAACGTATTAAGTTGGTTGTCTTATGGAATTTATCCGTTTGTCGATAAGCCAGTTATGATTACTGGTGCATCGTACGGTACATTAGGTTCTTCTCGGGCACAAATGCATTTGCGACAAATTTTGGATGCTCCTGAATTAAAAGCGCGAATTATGCCGAGTTCAGAATTTTTACTCAGCCATTCACTACAAGCGTTTGACAATGACAACTGTTTAAAAGATTCCGAACAAGTGGCTCAACTGGAAGGATTGTTTACTGATTTCTTAGTATTTGTTGAACTAATGAAACAACTGAATCATGCACATGAAATGAACAAAAAAGCAGCAGAAAACTTTTCTTGGGAAGAAGTATAAAGGAGCGAATATAGATGAAATTAGTAGGTATTGTCGGATCAAATGCAGAAGTATCATATAATCGAATGTTGCTGGCATATATCAAAAAACATTTTGGCAATTTATTTGATTTAGAAGTGTTAGAAATTAAAGACATTCCCTTGTTTAATCAAAGTGATGACCAAACGATGAGTGCTCCAATTCAACAACTAAGCAATAAAATTTTACAAGCGGATGGTGTGATTATTGCCACGCCTGAACACAATCATACAATTCCGGCTGCGTTGAAAAGTGTGTTGGAATGGTTGTCGTTTAAAATTCATCCTTTAGAAAATAAGCCAGTCATGATTGTTGGCGCGTCTTATTACGATCAAGGATCCTCACGTGCACAGCTACATTTGCGTCAAATTTTAGATGCACCTGGTGTCAATGCAATTGTCATGCCGGGAAATGAGTTTTTATTAGGAAAAGTGAAGGAAGCGTTCGATGATCAAGGGGATTTAAAAGAAAAGCGTACCGTTGATTTTCTACAAACCACTTTAGAAAAATTTGTGCAATTTATTGACGTAGTGACAGTCATGCAAGGTCCTAAAGCAGCTGCTGAACCAGAAGATTTATTCGCTACAGGGACAATCGAGACAACTGTTGAAGGGGCAGATATGTATGCAGACGATTGGTTGGAACAAGCGTCTGAGATTGTCAAACCAGCAGCAGGAAATGATTATGTGCAATTAAATCGTGGGTTGTTAACAGTCGATCAGTTGAACTACTTCCTTGCGTCAATGCCAATGGAATTGACGTATGCGGATAATAACAACCAATTCTTATATTACAATTACACAAAAGAAGCAGACGCGATGTTGGCCTCTCGTACCCCTGGACAAGTCGGAAACCCTCTAGCCAAATGTCATCCAGAACGAGTTTACAAAGGTGTCGAATGGGTGATTCAACAATTACGTTCAGGTGCTCAAGATTGCGTCAAAGTACATGTGCCAACACACGGACCAGATAAATATGTCGTTCATAATTATCAAGCGATGCACGACGAAGCAGGAAACTATGTGGGCATTAACGAATACATTTGGGATTTGAAACCAACGATTGATTGGTATTTACAACAAACAGGTCAAAAACTAGTTGGTGACGTGGATGCCACAACAAGCGCATCTGTGAATAATCATCAAGACGGCGATGTCGATGCCGTGTCAGGTGCTTCGGAGCATGCTTAAAAAAGAGACGTAGATTTTTCATGAAATCTACGCCTCTTTTTTGTAGGTTAAAACTAACATTTAGTGATAAAATGCTCGGTTTAAAAAAAATTGTGCAATAATTATCTATTTTCTTTAGAATATTCGATACTTGATGTGGCGATGATTCCTTTTCGAGAAGGTTTAGAAGCGATGTTAATTATCAGTTTGTTACTTTCTGTTGTAAAGCAAGGGGATAGTAAAGCAGCAAAACGTTGGATTATTGGTGGGAGTGCCTTGGGTGGTATCACGAGTTTAGCGATTGGTGTCTTGGTTTATTATGTGTTATCTGTCGTCGCTTTTGGGACCAATAGCCAATTGATTAATGGTTATTCCGGTGTTTTTTTTCAAGTGTCATGTTAGTTTTCGTCGGCATTTGGATGTATAAATCCTCGGATGTTCAAAAGATGACTGCATTCTACAAAGAAAAAAGTCAGAGCACATCTTCAAGTGGTGTATTCGGACTGGCCGCGTTAGCCTTTTTAGCTGTGATTCGTGAAGGCTTAGAAATCGTTATTTTTATTATTGGTTTAGTCGGAAAAGTATCGATACAACAATTAATTGGTGGTTTTTTACAAGGAGGAAAAGATGAAACGCCACGTAATTTATTTGGATTTAAAGATGGAACAGCGAATGTGGAACATGAAACAACATCAGGGTATGACGAGGTTGTTTGGGCAGGTCCAGATGAGCCGACATGGTTTCAAGAGGGGACTTATCTAGGTTATCGAAAAATCAAAATGTTGTTGGAAATTTGGGATCGCTCCAGTTTATTAGATCAAGAAGATACCTTTGGACGCAAGAAAGAATCGGGTGCAGCATATGGGCGCCAAGAGGAATTTGAACCAGTTATTTTATCAAAGCAACCAATCGATTCCCATGTAAAATTAGCCAAAGACGTTAAAAAGAAAATGCATCGTCGTGCGTATTCGTATCAGAATGGTATTGATGAAATAACCGGTACGATTGAAGCAGGTTTATTGTTTATTGCTTTCACCCAAAATCCAGAAGAACAATATATTCCTATGTTGCAACTAATGGGTAGAAAAGATAAATTGAATGAATATACGATTCCCATTGGTAATGGTTTGTATGCTTGCCAAAAAGGCTTGAAGAACGGTGAATATTTTGGGCAACGGTTGTTCGCTTAGTAAAAAAACTCTCGAAAAGAAATTTTTGAGAGTTTTTCTTTTGCCTGCGTTATACTGGAAAGAAAAGGAGAGGATAAAATGATGCAAACAGCACAAACCATTCAAGATATTATTGAAAAAGTCGCGACATTCACCAATGATGATGCACCCAAAATTACACGATTGGTGTATCAAGAGAGTTGGGTACAAGCACAAGATTATTTATTAACTTTGGGACAATCTTTGGGAATGAATGTGGCGATTGATGAAATGGGCAATGGTATTTTAACCGTTAAAGGAACTGAAGAAGGTGTAGTGACTTTAGGAAGTCACCTTGACTCTGTCGTTGATGCAGGAAAATACGATGGTGTTTATGGGATCGCTGCTGCAATTATTGCTGTGAAAGAATTGGTTGACAGTTATGGTACCCCAAAACAGGATATGCAGATTTTCCTTTTTTCAGAAGAGGAAGGAAGTCGTTTTCCAATGAATTTTTCCGGTTCTCGCTTTATTATTGATGATTTACCAGAGATGGAACAATTGAAAGATGGGGACGGTGCCTTTTTTATGGCAGAACGAAAAAAAGCGCTCGATGTTTTAAAAGCAAAATTTCCAGTAGGACAAGCACAACAACCGATTAGTTTTGCAGAAATTCATATTGAGCAGGGACCTGTATTAGAGCGGAAAAACAAGCAAATCGGACTTGTGACCGGCATTGTTGCCCAAAAGAAATTTACGGTCACTGTTAACGGTGAAGCAAATCATGCAGGGACAACACCAATGTCCATGCGTAAAGATGCCCTTAAACAAGCGCTTCAACTCATCGGTTATTTAGAAGAGGTTACCCAAACTATTGGCGAACCATTTGTTTACACAGTGGGAGAAATGAAGGTTAGTCCAAATGTCACGAATGTTGTGCCAAGACAAGCGGTCTTTTCTATTGATATTCGACATCTTGATGCGCATCAACTCGATGTTTTTGAAGAAAAAATGCATGCGTATATTCAAAAAAAAGAAGCTCAAACCGGCATGACAATGAGTGTTGAATGTTGGTTAAATGAACCTTCTGAAAGAATGGATACAGAGTTTTTAACGTTATTGGAAACAATTTGCAAAGAAAAAAAGCTGACTTATGAAAAAATGCCGAGTGGTGCTGGTCATGATACACAAATTATGAATCTTGTTACTAGAACTGCTCTACTATTTGTCCCAAGTCATAACGGTATCTCACATTCACCTTATGAATACACTGCTAGTGAGGATTTAGAAAATGGCAAAGAGGTACTGAAAGAATTGATCCATCGATTAGCGTATTAGTCAAAAGAGCTTATCTATCGTAATTACTTCACCATTTTCAGTTTTATTTATTCACTCTCCAAAAGAATGATAGGGTGTCCTTGTTTTTGTAACGTATCGACATGCAATTTTCCCCATTCGCACAGACTATCTAAAACCGTGCTTAGCGTTTGTCCATAGTCACTTAATGAATATTCTACTTTAGGTGGTACTTGGTGATAGGATTTTCGATGCACAATATTGGCTTGTTCTAATTCACGTAATTGTTGGGTCAGCATTTTTTGACTGATCCCCGGAATCTTACGTTGAAGATCACTTGGTCGCAACGGGGCATCTCGTAAATTACACAAAATAATCGGCTTCCATTTTCCACCAATAACATCCATAGTTGCTTCAACGCCAATGTTATAAATTTTTTCTGTCATTTTTTTATTTACAACTCCTTTATTTATCCATTGCATACTTTTAAGTATGTATCATACAAAAAAGTAGGTACTATGCAACTGTATAGTCACATTATATGATACAGATAGAAATTTTCAAGGAGATGAATAAAATGATTCAATCATTCACTGATAGCGTAAAATTAAACAATGGGGTAGAAATACCAGGAGTAGGTCTAGGTGTTTTTCAAATACCCGAAGAAGAGACTGCAGAAGTTGTCAAAGCAGGCATTATTAATGGCTATCGTTTAATTGACACAGCACAAATTTACGGAAATGAAACGGCAACTGGCTTAGGGATTCAGGAAGGATTAAAAGCCACAGGATTACAGCGTGAAGAGTTAGTTATTACGACCAAAGTCTGGAACAATCATTTGTCTTATGAAGAGACTAAACAAGCATTTGAAGAGAGCTTAGCACGCTTACAACTGGATTATTTAGATTTGTATTTAATTCATTGGCCCGGCATCGATGCGTTTGAAGAAGCGTGGCGTGCTTTAGAAGCGTTGTATGCTGAGGGGAAAATTAAAGCAATCGGTGTGAGTAATTTCCAAATTCATCATTTAGAAAAATTAGCATCTTTTGCTAAAGTGATGCCAGTGTTGAATCAAATTGAATTACATCCTAAACTATCACAACGAGAACTTCGTGCGTTTTGCCAAAAGCAAGGAATCCATGTACAAGCTTGGTCGCCTTTGATGCAAGGCGCGTTATTAACGCATCCAATTGTTTTGGAGATAGCTGAAAAACATCAAAAATCAGCAGCACAAGTCATTTTACGTTGGGATGTGCAACAAGATATTTTATTGGTTGTGAAATCTATCCATGCAAAACGGATGCAAAGTAATGCAGCAATTTTTGATTTTGAATTAGATCAAGCAGATATGGCTAAGTTGCATGCATTAAATGAAAATCTACGTGTGGGACCAGATCCGGATGTATTTGATTTTTAAGGAGGAGAAAGATGGAATTGTATTTAGCAAATAAGACAGTGTTGGTCACTGGTTCAACGAAAGGAATAGGGAGGGCAATTGCTGTAGAATTTGCACGTGAAGGGGCCAATGTCATTATCAATGGTCGTAACGAACAAATGGTTCAAGCAATTGTGGATGAATTACAACAACAATTTCCCCAAACCACACCGCAAGCTGCGCCGTATGATATAACCGATCAAGCTGCGCGTGCAATGCTGTTTGCACAATTTCCAGATGTCGATGTGTTAATCAATAATATGGGGATTTTTCAGCCGATGGATTATTTTGATATTACAGATGACATATGGGAAACGTATTTCCAGACCAATGTTTTAGCAGGCAATGCCCTTGCGACATTTTATTTGCCGAAGATGTTAGCGAAAGACTTTGGTCGGATGTTATTTATTGCCAGTGAAGAAGCAATTATGCCTTCTGGTGAGATGGCGCAATATAGCATGACGAAAACCATGAATTTGTCTTTAGCTAAAAGCTTGTCCACTTTAACTAAAGGCAGTAATGTGACAGTCAATACAATTTTACCAGGTTCCACGTTAACAGAAGGTGTGCAAGACATGTTGGTTGCCATGTATCAAGATAGCGCGTTGTCTGAAACGGAATGGGAAGCAGATTTTATGAAAAATCATCGACCGTTATCACAAATTCAACGTTTTATTCGTCCTGAAGAAATTGGTCGTTTCGTTACTTTTGTATCAAGTCCAGCTGCTCGCTCTTTTTCTGGAGCAGCATTGCGTTTAGATGGTGGTTTAGTTCCAACTATTTTTTAAACAAGCTTCTAAAAGCATAAACTATCTGGACGATACAGAGACTGCGCCTGCAATCCAATTGTATCGTTCAGATAGTTTTGTCTTGTTTTAATTTTTACAATAGTTCTTTTCTTAATTCTTCATCAGAGGCAGCAGAAAGGTATTTTGGTGCAATATCTAACACTGTATAGGCACCAAAAGCTTGTTCGTTTGCTAGACGTGCACAGGCACGAGCATAAGCAACAAGCACGCTGGCTGTAAATTCAGGATTGCTCTCTAAATATAAATTGTATTCAATAACTTGTTTGGTATTTTCATGGGTGGTGCCCGTATGCAAGACAGTTCCACCATGAGGCATTGCTTTATGGTCACGATTTAGTTCTTCTTGAGAAATAAAATGAACTTCGGTATCGTAATCAGCAAAATAGTTTGGCATCGTTACAATCTCTTCGCGAATACTGTCCGCATCTGCATCGTCTGTTAACACAACAAAACATTCACGTAAATGTTTGTCACGAATCGTTAAAGTTAATTCTTCGCCAGCTTTTAGTCGTTCGATAATTTCTGTATTGGGAATCGTATATTGCGTAGCATCAGCTACACCAGTGATACGACGTAAGGCATCCGAGTGTCCTTGGCTCACGCCTTTGCCCCAAAAGGTATAGGTTTCGCCTTGTGGTAAAATGCTTTGGGCGTAGAGACGATTTAAACTAAATAAACCTGGATCCCAACCCGTAGAAATAACAGAAACGGTTTGATTTTCTTTAGCAACTTTATCAACAGCTGCAAAATGTTCTGGGATTTTCGCATGTGTGTCAAAACTGTCAACAGTATTAAATGTGTGTGTAAGTTCAGGTGTTTGAACGGGTAGATCAGTTGCAGAACCACCACATAAAATACATACATCAATTTTTCCTCGATAGGCAGCTAACTCATCCATGGTATAAGCGGATGCTCCTTCTGTTGTAACTGTTTCTGGTGCGCGACGGGTAAATACGCCAACTAATTCCATATCTTTGTTTTGTTTTAACGCACGTTCGACACCGCGACCTAAATTACCATAACCAATAATTCCGACTTTTATCATTGTGACACTTCCTTTTATTAAGATAAAAAAATTATAACATGTTTCATTGCCATGGTAGTAGGGGAGGAGAAAAAATTTTGAATATTTTGAAAAGAATGAGGAAATATGTACAAAAAAAATTGAAAAAATAACAGAAAAAAACTAGACAAATAAGGTAGTCGGTGTTATACTAATTTAGTCGTTGAAATTCAAACGACTAATTGTTAGGTAATCTAACATGATGGCGACCGTGGCGAAGTGGTTAACGCACCGGATTGTGGCTCCGGCACTCGTGGGTTCGATTCCCATCGGTCGCCCTTTAATTTTTTAATCTTGGGGTATAGCCAAGCGGTAAGGCAAGGGACTTTGACTCCCTCATGCGTTGGTTCGAATCCAGCTACCCCAGTCGCAAAGACAATTATCAAAAAGATAATTGTCTTTTTTTTATAACAAAATAAACGCAACGATTTCTAGGCATCGCTGCGTTTATTTTTGTTTAACTTAATAATAACTGGTCATCTTTTAATTCGGTACCACTATTTTTTTGGAACATTTCCATTAGTTGTGGAACGGTTAAATGACGTTTTTCTTCTTCTGAAAGATCAACGACAATTTTTCCTTGATGCAACATAATTAAACGAGTCCCATATTTAATCGCATCTTCCATATCATGGGTGACCATAAATGCTGTTAATTGATGTTCTTTAATCAAACGATCAGTTAATTCCATGACGGTAATAGATGTTTTAGGATCGAGAGCTGCAGTATGTTCATCTAATAAAATTAAGTCAGGTCGTACCAAAGTGGCCATTAAAAGGGTAATGGCTTGACGCTGTCCACCTGAAAGTAAACCAATTTCAGCAGTCAAACGATTTTCTAAGCCTAAGTTTAATGTTGCCAATTGTTCTTTAAAGAATGGACGATTTTTCATTTTAACAGCTAGTCCAAATCCGCGTTTGTTCCCACGTTTTAAAGCAAGTGCTAGATTTTCTTCAACGGTTAGCCGAACAGCTGTCCCTAGTTTGGGGTCTTGAAAGACGCGGCTGATAGATTTCGAACGCTTGATAACAGAATCTTTCGTCACATTTTTACCATTTAGTAAAATCGTTCCTTGCTTAGGTGGAATCGCACCAGCAATACTATTTAACAAAGTGGATTTACCCGCACCATTTCCGCCGATGATTGTAATGAATTCACCGGGTTGAATCGTTAAGTCAATCCCTTTTAAGACGTGGTTTTCATTGATTGTTCCTTGTTCAAAAATTTGATGTAATTCTCTAATCTCTAAGACAGGAGTACTCATTTTTTCACGCCTCCTTTTGATTTGTTTAACCCTAATTTATCGCGTAGTTGTGGTAAGGATAAGCACAAGACTAAGACGATAGCAGACGCGATTTTTGAATCGGCGGGTTCAACATTTAATTCAAAGACAATCGCTAAGATAAAGCGATAGATAATCGCACCGACAACGATGGTGATCAAACGGAACAACAATGGTTGGTTACGGAATAATACTTCTGCGATGATAATCGATGCTAAACCGATAACGATGGTTCCGACACCTGAGTTTAAATCAGCAAAGCCATTATTTTGAGCAATCAATGCACCGGATAATGAGATGCACCCATTGGAAATCATATAACCAATCATTTTCATAGTGTCTGTGTTGATTCCGTTCGCTTCACTCATATCGATGTTGTCACCTGTTGCTCGAATCGCTAATCCAATTTCTGTACGGAAAAATAAGAACAATAATAAAATGACCAGCGCAGCAATCAGTGTTCCGACAACAATGGTCGCATTAATTTTGGTTAACCCTAATTCTTGCAACCAACTAAAAACAGTTTTTTCGCCTAATAAGGCAATATTTGGTGCTTGCATGACCCGAGAGGTAATCGAGTAGAGCCCCGTCATCGTGATAATTCCCGCTAGCAGTGCAGGGATTTTTAATTTCGTATGAAGTAATCCTGAGACTAAACCAGCTAACACACCGCCAACAAATCCTAATATTGTAGCAATCCATGGCGAGTAACCATTGGTAATGCTAATTGCCGCAATCCCAGCTCCTAGCGGAAAGCTTCCCTCGGCGGTTAAATCTGCAATATCTAAAATTCGAAAGGTGATAAAGACACCAATCGCTAACAATGCCCAAACGACTCCTTGAGAAGTCGCCGATTGCACTAGAATTAATATATCCATAATTATTCCTCAAATCTTATAAAATAATAGCGAGAACGAGTCAGTATCGTCCTCGCAAACGCCTTATTCGGGTGCTTTAATACTTGCTGGATCAATACCTAATGCTTCTGCCATATCTTCGTTAACGACTAATTTCAATTCGTTAGCAAATTCAACAGGCATTGTGCTTGGTGTGGCATCACCATCAAGAATTTTCGCTGCCATTAGACCAGTTTGTTTGCCTAATGACTCATAGTCGATACCATAAGTCGCTAAACCACCAGCTTCTACTTGTTCAATAGATGCTGCAACGATTGGTGTTTTTGTTTCTTTTGCTACTTCACCAACAACAGTTGCCGCACTTGCAAAAGTGTTATCCGTTGGAATATAGATACCGTCAACATCTTTGGCTAAACTAGTTGTTACTTGTTGGACATCGTTGGTGGTGTTGGCTGTTAATTCTTTAACTTTCACACCAGCTTTTTCCAAGGCTTCTTTAGCTAAGTTTGCTTGGATTTTTGAATTGGCTTCACCGGCATTGTACATGATACCAATTGTTTTTGGATTATCAATAATGCTTAGTAATAAATCAGTTTGTTTGCTAATATCTGGAACCATGTCAGTTGTACCTGTCACATTACGTCCTGGTTTTTCGTTGGAATCAACTAATTTTGCTTCTGCTAAATCAGTAACAGCTGTTACCACAATTGGAATATCTTGCGTTTCATTTGCTAATGATTGAGCAGCAGGAGTAGCAATTCCTAATAATAAATCGGACTTATCTTTGACCAATTTTTCACTCATACTTTTCAGGTTGTCTTGATTGTTTTGGGCGTTTTGATAGTCAATCACTAAATTTTCGCCTTCTTTGTAACCACCTTCTGCTAACCCTTCTTTAAATCCTTCATAAGCAGCGTCTAGTGAACCGTGTTGTACAATTTGTAGAACACCTACTTTTTTTGCATCGCTGTCTTTTGACGTACTTTCTGGTGCGCCACAAGCGGCTAACGCGAGCACGCTCAATGCGACGAAACTAGTCGTTACGATTTTTTTCATCTTCATCTTTTTTCCCCCTAGAATAATTTTTAAAAATAAAAAATCCATTCAGACAAGTGTCCAAATGGATGAAAAACATCTTAAAATCAACATTTTCAGCCATTTAGGAAATGTCTACATGGCTAACAAAAATCTTTAGCCCAATAGATACGAAAAGAATTTTCCGCCTGTACCCAAATTGCCGACTACAAGCCTATCTAAAATAGCTAAAGTAAAAATAATTCAATTGTGTTTGCGTATTTAAATTGGTCATAATAATCCCTCCACATTGAATGTATTTAGTATAAGAGAAAAAGGGGCGTTAAGTCAATCGAAAATTTCAAATTTTCAGAACTTTTCGCCAATAAAAAAGCATCCTCTCATTTTGTATGAAAGGATGTAATCGGTTATTTTGTACGATACGCACGAATAGTATTTTGAATACCAGAGATACTAAAGGCAGTCTCATCTTCAAATGTTGCATCAATATTAGTGTCTAATTTATCATTAAACAATTCTTCGTATGCGTCAATCGCTAATTTTGTCCGTTTTTCTAATAAAGAAGTATGAACATCAACTAAAAGATGTTGCTTATAACCTTCAACTAAATGTCCACTGAAAAATTCCGAAACGGCACCGGAACCATAACTAAATAATCCGATGCGATCGCCAGCAGTTAAAACTGTGGCATGTTCCAATAAGGAAATCAGTCCCAAGTATAATGAACCTGTATAAAGGTTACCGATACGACGACTATAAGCAATGCTTTCTTCATAGCGTGCTAGAATCCGCGCTTGTTCTTCTTCTGTTTCATTTTCTAAAATTGCTAACAAGGCTTTTTTTCCCATTTTTGTATAAGGAATATGGAAAGCTAACGCTTGATAATCAGCTAATGTATAGCCATTACGATGTGTGTTTTCTTGCCAAACTTTTTGGAAAGAGTTGATGTATGTTTCATTTGATAAAGGACCGTCAACAAGTGGGTAGTCGTGGCCAACTGGTCGCCAAAAATCATAAATATCCTGAGTTAACATCACGTTATCATCATTTAAACTTAAAATTCTTGGATTTGCTGTAATTAACATCGCTACAGCACCCGCACCTTGCGTTGGCTCACCGCCAGAGTTCAATCCGTAACGTGCAATATCTGTTGCAACAACTAAGACTTTGCTTTCAGGGTGTAATGTGACATGGTTTTTCGCAAATTGTAAACCAGCTGTACCACCATAACAAGCTTCTTTAATTTCAAATGAGCGAGCAAATGGTTGGACTCCTAATAAACGATGTAACACAACCGAGGCAGCTTTGGATTCGTCAATACCTGATTCAGTAGCTACAATCACCGTATCAATGGCAGTTAAGTCTTCCTCAGTTAAAATTTGTTTGGCTGCATTGGTCGCAAAAGTTACGATATCTTGCGTTTTGGCATTTACGGCCATTTGATCTTGTCCAATCCCGATGTGGAATTTATTTGGATCGACATCACGTGCATGTGCTAAATCCGTCATGTCAATAAAGTAAGGCGGAACAAAAAAACTGATTTTATCTATACCAACAGTCATAGTTAATCTCCTTTAACGATAGTTTACTTCTATAAAGTAACATATTTTTGTGAAAATTAGGGAAAAAATAGCAGATAATTTAAAGATTGTTAAAGAATCTTTAGTAAAAAATGGTTATAATAAAGAGAAAGTTTTTTTTTCATTAGAAGAATGCTATAGTTCATTTTGGAGGTGGCAAAGTGGAAGAAGTTGTAATTATTGATGCCTTGAGAACGCCGATTGGGAAGTATCGAGGACAATTTAGCCAAGTCTCGGCTGTTACGTTAGGAACAACCGTTGCACAGGCACTATTAAAAAGAAATCTCAAGCTGCAAAAAGAGGTTCAACAAGTTATTTTTGGGAATGTTTTACAAGCGGGCAATGGACAAAATCCAGCACGTCAAATCGCTTTGAATAGTGGATTGTCTTATGACATTCCAGCGTCAACAATTAATGAAGTTTGTGGTTCCGGTTTAAAAGCAATTGCGTTAGCACGCCAAGCCATTCGTTTAGGTGAAGCGGAAGTCGTGTTAGCTGGTGGAGTGGAAAGTATGAGTCAAGCACCTTACCTTTCACAATATGACAAACAAACAGATTCTTATACACAACCTAAACCAGTCATGATTAAAGATGGTTTAACGGACGCTTTTAGTGGCAAACATATGGGGTTAACGGCTGAAAATGTAGCGGAACAATTTGATGTGACGCGTCAACAACAAGATACATTTGCAGTACATTCTCAACAAAAAGCTGCCACAGCGCAAGCAAATGGTTACTTTAGAGAAGAAATTTTACCAGTCGAAGTAGCTGGAACTGTCTACGAAAACGATGAAGGTATTCGTCCAGAAACAACACTTGATAAATTAAGCACACTTCGAACTGTTTTTAAAGAAGAAGGCACAGTGACTGCTGGAAATGCGTCAACGTTAAATGATGGAGCGGCAGGTGTCTTATTGGCCTCAAAAGCATTTGCGGAAACATATCAATTACCTTATCTTGCAGTCATTAAAGATATAACCGAAGTAGGGATTGACCCAAGTATCATGGGCATTTCACCAATTAAAGCTATTCGTTCATTGGTTGAACGAAATGATTTAACAATTGATGCGATTGATTTATTTGAAATCAATGAAGCATTTGCGGCGTCTTCGATTGTGGTGCAACAAGAATTAGCAATTCCTGATGAAAAACTCAATATTTGTGGTGGCGGTATTTCATTAGGGCATCCAATTGGTGCAAGTGGTACACGAATCGTGGCAACTGCTGCGCATCAATTAGCGCGTGTAGATGGCAAGTATGCCATTGCTTCTCTTTGTGTCGGCGGTGGTTTGGGATTAGCAATTTTGTTAGAAAGAACAACAGGAACGCCTGAAAAAAAGTTCTATGAGCTGTCCAGAGAAGAACGTTTAAATCAATTAGTCGAAAAAAAAATCATTACTGTGAATGATAAACAAGAATTAATGACGATGGCATTGTCAGAAGAAATTGCGAATCATTTAATTGAAAATCAAATTAGTGAAGTATCCATACCATTAGGCGTGGGTGTAAATTTTGTCATCAATGGCAAACCCTACGTTGTTCCTATGGCAACAGAAGAACCTTCTGTTATTGCGGCGTGTAGTAACGGCGCTAAAATGGCCTCCGGATTGGGTGGTTTTAAAAGTGAAATGACACAAAAAATTTTGCGTGGACAAATTGTATTTATGGATGTACAAGATGCGCAAGCCATTCGACAAAAAATTGAAGACAATCAAACGTTTTTATTTGAAACAGCTCAACAAGTGTATCCTTCTATCGTGAAACGTGGCGGTGGCTTGCGAGAAATTCAGGTTCGCGCGTTTCCAGAAAATCCCAAGTTCTTATCCGTTGACTTACTTGTAGATACACAAGATGCGATGGGTGCCAATATTCTAAACACGATTTTAGAAGGGATAGCAAACGTCTTTCGAGAATGGTTTGATGAAGAAATTTTATTTAGTATTTTGAGTAATTATGCGACCGAAGCTGTTGTTACTGCTTCCTGTGAGATTGCTTTTGAAGCATTAGGAAAACAAGGGCGTGAAGTGGCTGAAAAAATAGCAGTCGCTTCGACATTTGCACAACTTGATCCTTATCGCGCGGCCACGCATAATAAAGGAATTATGAACGGTGTGGAAGCAGTCATCTTAGCTACAGGAAATGATACGCGCGCAGCGTCAGCCGCAATCCATGCTTATGCTGCACGCAATGGGCGCTATCAAGGATTAAGCCAATGGACGATGACACAGACGCATTTACAAGGAACCATCCAATTACCTTTAGCTTTAGGAACGGTGGGTGGTGCGACGAAAGTATTGCCAAAAGCGCAACTTGCTTTACAAATGCTTGATGTCACGAAAGCAAAAGAATTGGCTGAAGTGATTGCTGCAGTAGGATTAGCTCAAAATTTAGCTGCATTACGTGCATTGGTATCAGAAGGAATCCAAAAAGGGCATATGTCTTTACAAGCACGATCGTTAGCATTAAGTATCGGTGCAAAAGGCGACGAGATTCAGCAGGTGGCGGAGGCCTTGAAAAAGACAACAATGAATGAAGCCACCGCTCGTGAAATTTTAGCATCACTTCAAAAATAAACGTGAACCGACAATTTCTTTCAGAGATTGTCGGTTTTTTTTGATGAAATTCGACGTTCAGGCATGAATTTTTGACGTTTGGGGCAAAAACAGTTATCAAGAATTTCTGATGCTATAATAAAAAGAGACTGCGCTTGAAAGGAGGAGTTAGTATGAAAAATAGAAAACCGGAATGTCTGTTTGTGGCTTTGATTTTGTTAATTGCCTTTGCTTGTTTTTTTATTATGAATAATAATCGGCAAGCGAACAACGCAGAAACGACAATTGTAAAATCCATCCCAAGTAATGATGAGAGCATTCGTACATATGAAATTGTCGAACCGAAAGAAAAGAGTATCTATTTAATTAATATTAACCCTGCTGATCAAAAAGTGGAACAAGAAGTATTTAATACAACAAATCTAACAAGAGCTATCGAAAAAATATATTATTTAGAATACAGGTCAGATGAAGGTTATTATGGCGTACGTTTGTACGATGCAAAAGAAACTGTTCAAATTGGTACTGAAAAGCAAGCAATAGAACCGATAACGACATTTATCCCTTATGAGGAAATTAAAGACGGCATTATTGGTATTGTTTTGACCACAACAAATGAAGAAACAATTGAGAAAGTCAAAGACGACCCAGAAAATGCTGAAAAATATTTGGCTACAACAGATACAATGCAACAACAAAAAATAGTCATTAAATAAAAAAGACTGACGTTCATCTGCGTCAGTCTTTTTTCTATAAACGATTAATTACTTCATCCACATTTTTGATGGTTACCGAAATGGTACCGTCTGGATTATTGACGAATTCGATTAAATCAGTGTTACGATAAACATCCAGAGGAACAATTAATTCTATGCCATTGGATAATTTCAGTTTTTGTTTGCCGTATTTTTTCTCAGAAATCTCTTTGACTTCACGCAACATGGGTGCACGATCAACAAATCCCTTTTCGACGACTTCTTCTTGGAACGCCATCTGAGCAGTAATATTGTCTTTGAAGACTTTTTCAGCAATCTCTTTGGCGTCGATTTGTCCCGTTTCTTCAATCGTATCAAAGACAGCTTCTTTGACATCTGCTACGATATCATAAGAAGGAGCTTCGAATTTTTGCCCGATTTTTTCGGCGACTCTTTTGATGACTTTGACATTTTCTTCCAAAGAAGGAACGGGTTGTGATTCAATGACTTTAGTCGAAAAGTAGAATCCTTTCTCACCAGAAAAACTGTACTTTTTCTCAATCAGTTCATAAGCTAGAGAAGACAAGTTTAAGGTCAATCCTTCGTCAGCTTTTTGGGTTTTACCACCTAAAATAGCTCGATTGATAATCAGTTTATTTTGAATTCCTGATTCATCTGCTTCTACAAAATGAGTGTACGCATCCGTATAATTCACTTTTAAAAATGCTGCGTACATTTCGGTATCCATTTCGTATAAGATAATAAAGACATCTGCACTGGGCGCATCTTCACTTTGATGATAGATGTCATACCAACGTGCAACAAAATGCTCGCTAAATTGCGTGAAATCTGATTCAGCAACTTTTGCTAATTGTCCGATGGTAGATTTGTCAATTAAGACACCTGTTTTAGTTTGCGCAGTTGAGAGTTTTTGAATTTTTTTGGTTAAATAATCGCGAATGTATTCAGTCGTTAAATCTAATTCAACTTGAGAATATACAGGATCGCCTGCTTCGCGGTCAATGATATGCAAAATTGCACGTTTTAAATAAATATCCATTTGCTTCGCTCCTTCAGTGTCTAGTGTACAAGAAAAATGATGTTCTAGGAAGTAAAAGGTGAAAGTTGTCAAAAGAATGTGTGCTTGCTACACTAAAGTAAAAAGGAGGTTGCTTTTATGGATATTCGCAATCGATTAGATAATCTATCAGAAGCTGTCATCACAGCATTTAGTGATAATTTTATTTTCTTAATATCTTCAGATAAAGTGCAGCATTATCCCGCACGCGATTGGACAAAAGAAGAAGTACAGGCATCTTTGACTGAACGACTAGGAACAGATTATACGCTAGAGCAATGGCAAGAGCGCGTGATTGCTATCAATCAAACACGTGATTTAGTGGCGGTCATCCCTAAATATCAGCGCATTGAGCAAGTAAAATAAAGCACTGATTTTTACCGAATTCTCATTTTTCGATTTTTTTCATGAAAATCTCTGTTCAATTTCGATTTTTTTTCATATAATCGAAAAGGTATTGAAAGGGGAACATCATGAAAAAGAAACAATTAGAAAAACTAAAAAAACAATTCCGCCCTTCTTTTGAAGTGGCACGTAAAATGCTTTTTGAAAGCTTAGAAAAGAAAACTGTTGAAAAATATAACTTGACAACCAACGTGTACATCAAACCTGAGAACAAACAGGAGATGGCGATTGAATTAATCAATGATGATGCAACAGTCAACAATTATGTGATTACTGTTCCACTAGATGAAAACTTCAACATTGCTGTGAAACGTGTACAAAGCCAAGAAAAAGGCTTTTTAGATCGTTTTAGCAGTAATTTAGCAGATGAAGTTGCAAGTTATTGGACACCGTCAGCGCCAGTTGCTAGCGAAGCAGTTTCAGAAGAAAGCGTAGCGGAAGCTGAACCGACTACAACAGAAGGCATGACAATTGCTACGTTTAAAGAACAAATGGAAGCTTTCCCGAAATTTAAGGTGGAGCATACAGAAGAAGACATTCGTGTAGTTGAACAAACAGCAAAAGAAAACCGTTTGTTAGCGACAATTTCAGCAACTGAAGAAAACCAATTTGTCATTGAATCCGCGTTGGAACGTAAGTACAAATTAAAATTGGATGTCATTCCAGTAATTGAAGCTTTTGCTCAAACACCACTTGCGCATCGCTCATAAAAAATAGCCGAACTAGTAGAAGTAGGACTTTCTCTAGTTCGGCTATTTTTTGTTTTAAATGACTACGATGACTGTCTTATTTTGAATCGTGGTCAATCGGTTTATTGTCTAAAATCAATAAAGCAATCATGACATAGGCAATCCAACTATCTCGAGAATACAAAGTATAACGGGAAATCCATTGGCTGGCATATTTTTCTTTATAGTCACGTAATCCTTGGAAAGAATAAAAATGACTACCGAACGAATAAACCAGTGAGGCAATTCGCTCTTGTAAAAAACTTTTGCGTGACTGTCCGACATTTGCTAAAGGGGCCATACCCAAATCAAAATATTGAATGTGTTCTTCTTTCATGTATTCAAATAAATGAATAAATAAGAAGTCCATACTACCCGAAGGTGCTTTGGTTGGATGGTGTCGCATTAAATCGATAGTCCCAATTTCTTTGGTATAACTTGGAATAATATTCGCAAAAGAGACAATCTCATCTTCGGCATTTTTTACGACCGCAATAGGGTTACGTTGCAAATAGGTTTCTGAGAAAAAGCCTAGTGAAAAGCCTCGTTCTTTCCGCCCATCTAGCCATTCTTCGGAGATATCTTGTAAAGCGGCCATGGTTTCATTTGAAAAGGGTGGCTGTAAGACATCAAAATAGTACCCTTCTTTTTTGATTTTATTTAATACCGCACGCGTACCACGCATTTTTTTACCAGACGTTGTAAATGTGTCTAAATCTACCAGTGCTTCTTCCCCCATTTTAATAAAATCATAGCCGAAATCGTGTAAAATCATGACCATTTCTTCTCGTGCTTCATAGAAGACAGGGAGATAACACCAACGATCAGCTTCTTGAATAAAGGCGTCTACAGCATCAGCAAAGTCTTCAGGCTTACCAGACGGATCACCCATAACCACACATTTATCATTGATTGTACTAAATTGTAAAAAGACAGTCGGTTCGTCTTCGTTGCGATAAATAAAGACGGACTTATCTTCTAAAAAGACTAATTCACTATCGCTATTGCCACCATAAGTTTCGAGAATTGTTTGTACATCTGTGTGGTTAACATCTTCAGCAATTTTTTTCTTCGGTCCTTGTAAGTAACGAACGAGCAATAACATACACGCAGCAACGACACTAATGACTACAAAACCAGACAACCAAATTTTTTCAGAAGGGAGCAAGAAAAAACTCATAAAGCGATGGGAGCGATGAGGCAGTTCAGGTAACTGGAAGACACCGATAATCAGATACAACATTGTGAGTGCCCCAAAAACAATCCCATCAATGGTCAACCATTCCCAAGAGTAGACAAACTGTTCCCGTGTTAATTCCGATTTGGAAACAATCACAATGACTAACAAGCAAATCAGATAAAAAATAGTAATAAAACTAAAATCAATCACAAATGAATAGATAATAGCCGTACTGATTAATAAAATCGTTGGCCAATAGGCGCGTTTGACCTGAGCGGCAATACCGCGTCCCATAATTAAAAGTGTAAAGCCTAATAAAATACTAGGAAATTGCACCACAATATGAAAACGAAAAGGATTCAAATGACTTAACCATGGGAAATCTGTGAATGCTTGGGGGACAGTTGCTAAAAGGACCATCATAATTCCGGAAAAATACAGCAAACCAGCCTCTACTTTATGGAAAATCTCTAAAGTTAACTGTTTCGGAATCCCTTCATATTTCTCGTCAAAGTTTTTGAAGATATGTTTAAAGAAGAAAATCATCCCGATTCCTACAGGAATCCCGTAATAACAAATACGGAATAATAATAACCATAAGACCACTACTTCACGCTCAATCCCTAAAGCAGATAAGCCTAAAATCATCATGACGTCGAAACTACCTAATGCACCAGGAATCATCGAAACAATCCCGATAATAATAGCAGCAATAAACAACGGTAAAACTTCCCAAATTGAAAACGAAACACCTAATAAATAACCAATACTTAAGAAACTAACAACGACACCTGTCCATTCTAAAAAGGAAGAGGCGAGCAATGCCATTCGGAATTTCCGTTCAAGTCCTCCTAATAATCCTCCTTTTTTTAAACCAGTAACAAAATAAAGCACCGGAAAATAAAGGCTACCACCGACTAACCAAGGCCAGTATTGTTTCAAGTAATCATTGGCATGGAAAAAATGAATGGCTGCAAACGAAATAAAACTATAAATAGAGAGTCCAGATAAGACAAACAATAAAATCTTTGTTAACGCACTAAAAATTTCTTTGCTCGCTTTTTTTCCGTAAAATTCTGAACGTAAACCCATACTGACTAAACCACCGAAACCGGCGATGTTGTTAATCGTATTAATGACCCAACTTGTTTCTAAAATATAAAGTGGTTTATAGTCCAGTTGCAGCATTTTTTTTAATGTGAAATCATATCCAGACATTGGTAAAATAGCTAATAACCCAATGAGTACCATCGCGAAAATCCGCCAAATTGGTGTTTCTTTAAAGAGTGTTGCTAATTGCTCAAATGAAATAGTTTTTGCAATTGATAAGAGCTCGGCGCTGACAATAATAGACAAAATAGCAACAAAAAGTGTTTTTAATAAGGTCTTGTGTTGGACGACCCATTGACTAATCTTTTTCAATTTTTTCCCCTCCTAAAAATGAAAGAACTTCTCGATTGAAATTGGTGGCATCTTTCCTTGCCAACGTATGACCTTGTTTGGGTACAAGGACAAATTTCGCATTGGGGAGTTGATTGACAATCATGAGTGTGTGCTTCAATTTAATATCATCATGCTTGCCTACAATAACCAATGTTGGTGTGTTAATTGCTGTTAAATCTTGTTGACTCAATCCAATATCATGAATCATCAAACCGATAATCGGTCGTTTTTCTCGCGCACGTTCAAATAAAAATGACAGTATCCAATAAAGAAAATATTGCAAATACGTCAAGACAATCCAATAATTTTTTAAGCCAGTGACTTTCGTATTTCCTGCATTTAAAACCATTCGATTGACTTTTTCCGGATACGTATGTGCAAACACCATCGCGATATTTGCGCCATCGCTAAAGCCTAAAATATTTGCGCAAGAGATATGTTCATGTTCCATGATTGTATTTAGGTCTGCTGCCATTTGTTGGAAGGTCATGTGTTTGGCCGTATTTGTCGAATGCCCTTGCCCACGACTATCTAAGACAAATACTTGAAATTGTTGCATAAAACTTTGAATTTGGTAATGGAAGTAGGTGCCATCGTTGTTGTTGCCATGCAATAAAAAAAGTGGGAAACCTTGTCCATAAATTTCGTAAAAGAGTAGGCTACCGTCAGCTGCTTCTAAGTACCGTTTTTTACTTTCCATCTTGATCACCTGTTTTCTTTTCCACTTAAACTAAAGTATAGCCATTTTTTAATTTTTTTGATACTGAAAACCAGCGAACATTTCTGTAAGTTAAAGAAATGTTGTGTTTTTTTTAAATTTTGTAAATTTCTTCAATGGCAATGGACATCTTTCCTCAGACATAGTAGTCTGAAAGCTGATATTAAAAAGTTTGGATGATTAATATGAAATTAAAAAAGAAGTCTTGGATTCGTTATTTTTTTCGAATCGTTTTATTAGTACTACTCATAGTTGGTAGTTATTTTGTCTATCGTAATTATCGCATTTTAAAACAAGTGCATCAGTATGATACACAAGTGCAAGCTGCGGTAGAAGCACAAGGAATTCCTGAATATAAAGATTTAGTGTTAAGCATTATTTTTACAGAAACAAAAGGTTTGGGCGATGATCCAATGCAAAGCTCTGAAAGTACACATGGACAACCCAATCAAATTACTGAATCAGACCGTAGCATTGAACAAGGGGTTAGTTACCTTTCTGAAGCCATTGAAAAATCAGAAGAAGCTGACACGGATCTTTGGACGGCGGTTCAGGCCTATAATTTTGGTTTAGAGTATATTGATTATGTGGCAGACAATAGTGGGAAAAATACGTTAGAATTGGCAGAGAATTATTCACGAGATGTCTTGTCTCCGTTGTTAGGAAATGATAATCAGACGATGTACCGCTATATTGGCGTACATTCTTTTATTTACAATGGCGGTTATTTATATCATAATGGGGGCAACTTGTTTTATGCAGAACTAGTTAAATTAAACGAGCAAAAAATTAAATGGACCAATTTTTTGTTTGAATAAAAAACAAATGTAGGAGAGTATATCATTTATGGAAAACAGAAGTCACAACACAAAAAGCGGTGGAACAGACTGGATTTTGCGCTTTGTGAAAGGCATGTTCATCGGCTCAGGATTTATTTTGCCAGGAGTTAGTGGAGGAGCATTAGCTGCTATTTTCGGAATTTACGAACGAATCATTTCATTTTTGGCCCATATTACAAAAAACTTTAAAGAAAATGTTTTATATTTTATCCCAGTTGGTTTAGGTGGGATTACTGGCGTTTTCTTATTATCTTTTGCAGTGAGCTTCTTATTAGGAACCTATGAAACAATCATTCTTTGGTTCTTTGTCGGTTGTATCATTGGAACAGTACCTGCACTTTGGAAAGAAGCTGGGAAAAAAGGTCGTTCCAACCGTGATGTCGTAATTATGATTGTCAGTTTTATTGCTGGTTTTCTTTTTTTATGGCAAGGATCAAGTCTTTTCTCTGAAGTCCCACAAAATTTCTGGACATGGGTTATTGCTGGCGGGTTAATTGGTTTAGGAATGATTGTTCCTGGATTAAGTCCTTCGAATTTCTTAGTATATATGGGCATGTATAAAGCAATGTCTGATGGGATTAAAACAGTTGATTTAGGCGTGATTATTCCGATTGCTATTGGAGGGCTGGTCACTGTTTTAGGGTTATCTCGTGTAATGGATTATATTTTTAGTAAAGCTTATGCGCAATTATTCCATTTCATTTTAGGGGTCGTATTTGCATCAACTGTCATGATTATTCCAACAAATTATGCTGGCTTTACAGCAATGAATTTTGTGATGTGTGGTGTATTATGTTTGGCTGGTATTGCATTAGGTGCATGGATGAGCCGTTTAGAAGAACAATATAAATAAGACAAACAGGAAATACTTTTGCGGTATTTCCTGTTTTTTTGTAGGAGGATCGATGAGAGAAATAACATTTGCAACAAAAAAGGACTATTTAGCAGTCATCAACTTTTTAGAAAAACAGACGAAATATGTTGAAATTGTGGTTTCTTGGGATGATACACCCAATTCCCCGTTACTGACGAATTTTGGTGATTCTTTGGTAACGATAAAAGACATCTCACATTGGTTAGAGACGGGGACAAAAGGAACGCTGTACAAATATGCCCTTTCTTTAGAAAGAAAAAAGGCATATTTTCAACAGTTACGAAAGTTTGATTCCTTTTTTTATAATTGTGAGCATCCTTTTTCAGGCATGTATGTCGAAACGACTGATTTTGGGTATCAAGATATTGCTTTTTTTAATTTACAAGGCGAATTGCTTTTCTATACGATTACCCATGAAGGATTGGCTTGGATAAAGAAATCAGCGGAAGAAAACAAATAACTTGAAAAGAAATAAAAATGTGATAGAATGAATGATGTGAAAAACTGTCTATTTTAGAATCGCGCTGATTTCGATTAGTGCGATTTTTTACCGATAGATAAGCTCATCTTACAGTAAATACAGGAGGTGAGTGTCCGTGGCAAGAATCCCACAACACGTGATTGATGATGTTCGTAGTCGTACGAATATTGTTGAAGTAATTGGACAGTATGTTCAATTAAAAAAATCTGGTAGTAAAAATTACACTGGTTTATGTCCGTTTCATAACGAAAAAACACCCTCATTTTCAGTAGCTGAAGATAAACAATTTTATTATTGTTTTGGTTGCGGACGAGGGGGTAACGTCTTTAGTTTTGTTCAAGAATTAGAAGGCGTTTCTTTTAGTGAAGCTGTTGTTAAAGTAGCTGAAATAGAGAATATTCCAGTTGCTGAAAATTATCGACAAGCGCCACAGACCAATCCAGAATCATCAAAAGCACAACAATTAATCGCGTTGCATGAAAAGGCAAGTGAAGTCTATCATCATATGCTCGTTCATACAACGGCTGGACAAGAAGCTCTAGATTATTTATTGAAACGAGGATTGACGGAAGAACTGATTGAAGAATTTCAAATTGGTTTTGCGCCGAATCAACGTGCGTTTTTAGAACGTATTTTTCAAAATGAATCGTTAGACGCTAAATATTTTGCTGAGTCAGGGTTATTTGTTGAAAGAGATGATGGACTAGCTGATCGTTTTTACCAGCGAATTATGTTTCCTATTCGTAATTTCCAAGGAAAAACAATTGGATTTTCAGGTCGGTGGTTACAAACAGAAGCATTTCCCGGTGAAAATCAACCCAAGTATTTAAACAGTCCAGAAACAAGTTTATTTAATAAACGTGAGGTATTATTTAACTTTGATAAAGCACGTAGCACGATTCGTAAAGAAGGTTCAGTCTTTTTATTTGAAGGCTTTATGGATGTTTTGGCTGCCTGGCAATCAGGAATTCAAAACGGTATTGCCTCAATGGGAACCAGTTTAACCAATCAACAAATTGCTGCGATTGAACGCGTATCAAAAGAATTGATTCTTTGCTATGATGGCGATAACGCAGGGATTGAAGCGACCAATCGTGGGATTGAACTGTTGCAAGAACATAGTCATCTTAATTTAACGATTGTCAGTGTTCCAGAACGTTTGGACCCCGATGAATATGTCCGTAAATACGGAAGTGAGGCTTTTTATGAGCTAGCGTATCATGGACGTGAGACGGTCTTTTCATTTAAAATGAACTATCGCAAACAGCATCGTAATCTCGCAAATGAAAAAGAACAATTAGAATATGTCCAAGAGTTATTACAGGATTTGTTGCAAGTTGATTCCTTACTTGAGCAAGATCGGTATCTGACACAATTATCTACAGAGTTCCAAATTAGTCGTGAAACCTTGCAGCAACAATTACGGCAATTTAAACAAGCCCGTCGAAATGAAGCAAGAACACCGACACATGTTGAACCTGAGCAAATCCCGTTGCCACCACCTAGTGTTGTTCGTAAAACACAGCTGGAAAAAGCAGAAGAATTACTTTTGTATCGATTATTTAATGAGGAATCATTCAATCGTCGGTTTAAAAGCTTAGAATTAACATTCGCTCATGAAAAATACCAAGAACTTTATGTCCTTTTTGACGCTTACGTTGAAATGGAAGGCGAATTTGTTGTTGCCAAGTTCCTTGATTTTCTTAAAAATGAGCAAATGAAACAATTAGTCATTACAATTGCCAGACTCAATGTTCCTGAAGAAAGTACGGAACAAGAGTTTCAAGACCTTGTACGGATTATCCAAACGTCAAGCATTGTTGAAGAAATAAATAAAAAACGAATTCAGCAACAAGAAGCTAGTCAAAAAGGAAATCAGCAATTGGAATTGGAATTGGCAGTTGAAATAATAAATCTTACCAAGCAATTGAAACAAGCCAAATAGCACATTGAAGGGGGACTTCTTTCATGGCAGAAACAAACAAAACATATGAAAAAGCAGTTGCCGAATTTATCCGCGCAAACAAACCTAAAGGACAAGTTATCTATGATGAATTGTCAAACCAATTAGCCACACCTTACTCACTAGATGCGGACGGAATGGACAAGTTAATCCAAAAAGTTGAAGACGCTGGTATTAGTGTCGTTGATGAAAATGGAGAACCATCTGTTCACAGTCTAAAAACAACTGAGAAAAAAGCACCCGAACAAGCACAGGAAGATTTATCTGCGCCAACTGGTGTAAAAATTAACGATCCAGTTCGCATGTACTTAAAAGAAATCGGACGCGTGCCATTATTGACTGCTGAAGAAGAAGTTGAGTTAGCCCTAAAAATCGAAGAAGGCGATCAAGAAGCAAAACAACGTCTAGCGGAAGCGAACTTACGTTTAGTTGTAAGTATTGCCAAACGTTATGTCGGACGCGGCATGCAATTTCTTGATTTAATTCAAGAAGGAAACATGGGCTTGATGAAAGCCGTTGAAAAATTTGATTACCGCAAAGGATTCAAATTCTCTACGTATGCAACATGGTGGATTCGCCAAGCGATTACGCGTGCCATTGCAGACCAAGCAAGAACCATTCGTATTCCTGTCCACATGGTGGAAACAATTAATAAATTGATTCGTATCCAACGTCAATTACTACAAGACTTAGGAAGAGAACCGACACCAGAAGAAATTGGGGCAGAAATGGACTTACCAACTGAAAAAGTTCGTGAGATTCTAAAAATCGCACAAGAACCTGTTTCATTAGAAACGCCAATTGGTGAAGAAGATGATTCTCATTTAGGAGATTTTATCGAAGACCAAGAAGCAACAAGTCCAGCAGAACACGCTGCTTATGAATTGTTAAAAGAACAATTAGAGGATGTTTTAGATACATTAACAGACCGTGAAGAAAATGTTTTACGTCTACGTTTCGGAATTGATGATGGACGTACACGTACATTGGAAGAAGTCGGTAAAGTATTTGGTGTAACGAGAGAACGTATTCGCCAAATCGAAGCGAAAGCGTTAAGAAAATTACGCCATCCATCTCGTTCAAAACAATTGAAAGACTTTTTAGAATAAACCACACATATGAAGACTTTTAAAAGCTGTTTAGACTTTTAAAAGTCTTTTTGTCAAAAAAGGGCGAGAATTTTCCACTTTTTAGGAAATTTCAATGCGAACTTAACAAAAACGTAATGTCAGGGGTATTGGCTAACTTTTCAATATATGGTAGATTATTTTTGAGAAAGTAAAAGGAGCAAAGATAGATTGATGAATAAATGTCCACATTGCGAATTTGAATTAATCGCCGATCAGAAATTTTGTCCCAATTGCGGCGCTAAATTAATTGATGATATCGCGACAAAACCAGAAAATGATAATATTAAATGGTCCGACTATCAAGATGTCCCTATTGAGTCAGTTATCGAGCATTTCTCTGAATTGCATGACGGAAATGATGAGGAAGAAACTGATGAATTTGCAGACAATCCAATTTTAGCTGAATATATTCGTAAACATAAAGACGATTATAAAGATGAGAATCCGACTGAGGAAGAAACAGTAACAGAATCAGCTGAACCTTCATCAGAACCAGAAAAAGAGGAAGAAGTACCAGTCGAAGAAACCAGTGATCCAGAACCGATTATTCCTGTTGTAAATGAAGTACCAGAAGAAGATATCGTAGAAGAACCAACTGTAGAAGAGACCCCTACAGAAGAAGAACCGGAAGAACCAAAAGTAGCACCTGTTGTTGCACCGATTATTGATCCAATACCAACACCAGAGCCAGAAGTTAAACCGGAACCAAAAGAAGAAAAGGCACCCGTGAAAAACCCAGAACCGCCAAAGAAATCCAAGAAAAAATATTGGTTGACAGCAGCTGCACTAGTTGTTATTGCTGGTGGTGCATGGATGTATTACGACAATCAACAAAAAGAAAAAGCAGAAGCTGCACGTCAAGAACAATTACGTGTTGAAACAGCTGTTGCACGGATTGAGAGTGAATTGGATAATTTTTATCTTGATCAAGACGAACAATTTATTGTCCCTGGAAAAACAGCAGCAGATGTCGAAAAATTAATGAAAGAATTGGAAGAGTATTCTTCTGAACCAAAATACAAAGAATTACGTGATAAAGGGCAAAAATTACAAGTAAAAATTGCTGTTCTTGATCAAATCAATAGTCATTTTACAGAACCAATTGTCGTAGGCGATGAACTGAAAGAAAATGTTCATGTCAAAGATGGCGATGCAGTTGACATGGCATTATTAACTGATGAAACGCCTTTTTCTAAGTTAATCAATGAAGCAATTAAAAAAGGTAAAGAAGAATTCAAAGCGTTACAAGAGACAGGCAAAGCTGTTCAAGCATTAACTACAAGCGATAGCAATGAACAATTAAGTGATTCTGTCACGCGAAAAGATTATGAAGATACCAAAGAAAAAGTTGACAAGTTATTCGATGGTGCAGAGAAGAAAGCCTTCATTGCACAATTAGAAAAAGTTGATAAAGCTTTGGTTGAACGTGAAGCTGCAGAAAAAGAACAAGCAGAACAACAAGCAGAGCAACCTGCTCAAACAGAACAACCGCAAGCACAAGCTGAACCAGAAGTGCCTGTTCAAGAGCAAACACCAACAACACCACAATACAGTGAAGGTTCAGAAATTTTAGGACCGAATACACCGAAAAACAGTAACAATGAACCAATTATCTCTTCACGTCAAAGTGATATTGATGATGCCAATAATCCAGCATGGAATTGGGCACCAGGTATCTATGACAAAGTAATTAACGAATCGATTAAACGTGGTTATATTGTTGAAGGTGGTTTCTATGTGGAACGTGTGCGTATTGAAAACGGTGAAGGTTATTACAACCTATATGCGACATCCAACAAATCCTCGTTACTGAAAGGTACGCCAGAATCAGCGTTACCAATGTATCTATTTACTATTAACGCGAAAACAGGTTTCTTCCGAGGTAACGGAAGTAACTAAAAAAGAAGCAAGCAACCCTTGTCTCTCCCCCTTATTTTCGATATGATAGAAAAATATCAATCGAAAAGAGGGGGATTCTTTTTGCAAGAAGTGAAATATGAAAGTTTTGTAGATGGTTTAAAGGCCTGCGTACCGACGATTTTGGGGTATGTCGGAATTGGCTTTGCTATGGGCGTGGTCGGTAAAGGAATAGGTTTGAGTGTCTTTGAAGTCTTTTTAATGTCCGTAGTGGTTTATGCGGGGAGTGCCCAATTTATTATGTGTGGTTTATTAGCAATTGGCGCGCCGATATCTTCTATTATTGTTACCGTCTTTTTAGTTAATCTACGCCATTTTTTAATGAGCTTATCTGTTGCGCCAGCCTTTCGGAAAGAAAGTATGTTAGGAAATATTGGCATTGGCACACTGTTAACTGATGAATCTTATGGGGTGTTAACTACAGCTCTTCAAAACGGCAAGCAACCTTCTTTAAGCTGGATGAACGGGTTGAATATCTGTGCTTATCTTTCTTGGATTGTTGCTACAGTTTTTGGAGCGATGCTGGGAGAATTTATTCCAGATCCGGAATTATTTGGCTTAGATTTTGCTTTAGTCGCAATGTTTTTAGGACTTTTTTTGTTTCAAGCAGAATTACCATTAAAAAAACGCACCAAGCAAACGGTGATTGTTTTAGCGAGTGTAGTTATTAGTTTGTATTTGTTTATGTGGTGGACGACACCTGAAATTGCAGTGATCGTCGCGACATTAATTGGTTGTTTTGTAGGGGTGGTGACACATAATGAATAGCTTTTTATTATTGCTTGCCGGTTGTTTTGTTGTGACGTGGATTCCACGTATTTTGCCATTTGTTTTTGCGAAAAAATTAGAATTTCCAGAAAAATTGCATCTATTTTTAAGTTATTTACCTTTGTGTATTTTAGCAGCGTTGTTAGTTCAAAGTTTGTTGGTTGTGCCAACTGGTAAAGCACCAGTCTTAAAACTTGAAGAAACTTTGGCGTGTATTCCCACATTAATTGTGGGCTACTATACGAAAGATTTGATGAAGATTGTGATTACAGGTATTATTACGATAGCGGTTATTCGCTTCGTTTTATGATTTTAAAATATGAATACTTTTAAAGGAGAAGAATATGAACGAGTTATTAGCATCCGTGTTTAGCGGATTGATTATTGATGAAAATGATACGTATTATTTTGTCCAAAAAAATGGACTGACATTTAAATTAGCAAAATCAGAAGGAGAACATAGCTTAGGAGAAGCAGTTGAAGGGTTTGGTTATCAAAATCAAAAACAAGAATTATGTTTGACAACTGAAATTCCTAAAAGTCGTAAAGGGCACTACGCATTTGGTGAAGTAACAGACAGTCGTCGTGATTTGGGTGTATTTGTTAATATTGGCTTGCCGGATAAAGATATTGCTGTTTCTTTAGATGAATTACCAACGATGCGTGAATTATGGCCTAAAAAAGGTGATCGAATTATGGTTTCATTACGTGTAGACCATAAAGATCGTATTTGGGGAACGTTAGCTGATGAGAAAATTTTCCAAGCGTTAAGCAAACGTGGCGGAGAAACCTTAAAAAATAAAGATGTTTCAGGAACAGTATATCGTTTGAAATTAGCTGGTACGTATCTTTTAACAGATGATTTTTATATTGGTTTCATTCATCCATCTGAACGTTTCCAAGAACCACGTTTAGGTGAACGCGTGAATGGTCGTGTAATTGGTATTCGTCCAGATGGTGCTTTGAATGTATCATTGAAACCACGCGCACATGAAGCAATTAGCGATGATGCGGCAATGATTATTGCCTTTTTAGAGCGTGCACCTGAGAATCAAATGCATTATACGGATAAATCCTCACCTGAAGAAATTACGCAAATGTTTGGGATTAGTAAAGGGCAATTTAAACGTGCGTTAGGAAACTTGATGAAACAACGTCGTATCGAACAAAAAGATGGTATCACGAAATTAATCAAGGAATCTAATTGAGAATGCTTGTATAATTTTGACTTCTATTTTATAATTATTTTAATGTTTGGGGCATTTTACATCCCCTAGATTAGAATGATTGTAATTAAGATGGAGGATTGTATGAATACAGTTGAAGCTTTGAAGAAAACGAAAAAACAACTCCATGAATCTGGATTTAAATTAACGCCACAAAGAGAAGCCACTTTGTTAGTGCTGTTAGAAAATGAGAAAGACCATTTATCTGCAGAAGAAATTTATTTTTTTGTGAAACGAAAAAATTCAGATATTGGTTTAGCAACGGTTTATCGGACGTTAGAAATTCTAACGGAATTGAAAATTGTCGATAAAATCAGTTTCGATGATGGTGTAGCGCGTTATGATTTACGCAAAGAAGGCGCCAAACATTTTCATCATCATTTATTGTGTTTAGAATGTGGAAGTATTGAAGAAATTGAAGAAGACTTATTAGGTAGTGTAGAAGAAATTGTCGAGCAGCGTTTTCACTTTTTAGTGAAGGATCATCGTTTAACATTTCATGGTATCTGCCAAGAATGTCAAAAGAAAGAGCAAACCGAGGCGTAGTTCTCGGTTTTTTTAGTTGGTGTGAAAATTTTTATGTAAACTAAAGGAGATTTTCTGTTCTTAGCTAACGGAATTTGTTATGATAGATAAGGCGAAAGCGAGGAGAAGAAAATGGAAGAACAAGTCATTGATTATTTACACTTTTTGACGATTGAACGAGGACTTGCGCAAAATACGAGAAAAAGTTATCAACGTGATTTGGAACAATATGTGGCTTTTTTGAACAGACAAAAAATTGACAATTGGCAAAAAATTGATCGCTTTATTGTTGTCCAATTTTTGCAAGAATTACAAGCAGCCGAAAAATCACCTGCTACGATTACTCGAATGGTCACAAGTTTGCGTCGCTTTCATCAATTTTTACGTCAAGAACGCTTTACTGACCATGATCCGATGCAACATATTGATTCTCCTAAAAAAGCCCAAAAACTACCTGATACGTTAAGCTTAAATGAGATTGAGCGTTTGATTGAAACCCCAGATACTAAGGAAGTGTTAGGTATTCGTGATCGTGCGATTTTAGAAGTCATGTATGCGACAGGACTACGTGTCAGCGAACTGATTGGTTTAAAATTAAATGATTTGCATTTAAGCATGGGCTTACTGCATACTGTCGGCAAAGGGGACAAAGAGCGGATTGTTCCACTCGGTGATTTGGCAATTCAATGGATTGAATGTTATTTAGAAGAAGCGCGTCCATTGTTAACTGCGAAACATCCAGAAGAAACTCATCTTTTTGTCAACAGTCATGGAACCGGACTTTCTCGACAAGGTATTTGGAAAAATTTGAAAGCTTTGGTTCGTAAAGCTGGGATTACCAAAAATGTCACACCGCATACGTTACGTCATAGTTTTGCGACCCATTTATTAGAAAACGGTGCTGACTTGCGCACAGTACAAGAATTATTAGGTCATGCTGATATTTCTACTACGCAGATTTATACGCATATTACGAAAAAACGTATGACGGATGTCTATAAACAACATTTCCCTCGCGCATAAAGGAAGGAAGTCTATGCAAGAAATTAAAATAAAATTGGATGTTTTTGAAGGTCCACTCGATTTGTTGTTGCATTTAATCAAATCGTTGGAGCTTGATATTTATGATATTCCAATTGCGGATGTCACCGAACAATATATGAATTATATTCATGCGATGAAAACACTTGAATTGGAAGTTGCCGGAGAATATTTGGTTATGGCGGCAACTTTAATGGCGATTAAAAGTCAAATGCTCTTGCCAAAAGCAGAATTGGAAGAAGAATATGACGATGTATATGAAGAAGATCCACGCGATGCGTTAGTAGCACAATTATTGGAGTATCGTAAATATAAATACGCCGCCGATTGTTTGTCAGAAAAAGCCGAAGAACGTAGTCAATATTTTACGAAAGATCCCATGGATGTGGATGACTATAAAGAAACCGAGCAAGAGTTGGATAAAAACCAATTGAATACGATTGATTTATTTTTGGCTTTTCATAGCATGTTAGAAAAAAAGAAAAAGCGTCAAAATTTTGAAACCACCATTCGTGCAGATGAAAGCAGTATTGAAGATAAAATGGCGTTTATCGAAGCACAATTAGTAGCAAGTTCTAGTCGAAATGGCCGAACATTAGATTCTTTTTTTGTTGCTTTTACCAAACCAGAAATTGTTATTACATTTATGGCATTGTTGGAATTGATGAAAAATGGAAAAATCAAGGTCGAGCAGACGGGGAATTATGAAACAATTTTGTTATACCCAGTAGGAGAGAAACATGAGTAAATTAAGTCAACTAGAAGCGATATTGTTTATCGTAGGTGATGAAGGCATTGGCTTGGAAGAATTGAGTTATTTATTAGAGGAACCTACCCCTAAAATTTATCAATACATTCAAACCTTAAACCAAAAATACCAAGACGATAACGATGCAGCCTTAAATATTTTAGAAGTCGGCAATCATTTTGTCTTAACCACCAAAAAGGAGTTTGCGCCTTTATTAAAAAAATATGCGCAATCGCCTATGTCAAACCGTTTGTCACAAGCTGCGCTCGAAACGTTAGCTATCATTGCGTACAAACAACCGATTACCCGTGTAGAAATCGATGAAATTCGTGGCGTGCAATCTGCGGGTTCTGTACAAAAATTAGTTGCACGTCAATTAATCGAAGAAAAAGGTCGCGTGGAAGGGCCTGGTCGAGCGATTTTATATGGAACTACCGAATATTTTATGGATTACTTTGGGTTGAAAACCTTGGAAGAATTACCAGATATTCAAACCATGGAAGACGATTTGGCAGAAGAGATGCCGAACGATTTATTTTTTGATCGTTACCAAGAATTAGAAGGAGACAAATAATGGAAAGATTACAAAAAGTGATTGCTCATGCGGGCATTGCATCACGTAGAAAAGCAGAAACGTATATTTTAGATGGTCGTGTGAAAGTTAACGGTCAAGTAGTGAAAGAATTAGGGACTCAAGTGAGTGCAAAAGATCGTGTAGAAGTGGATAATGTCCCAATCTATCAAGAAGAACCCGTGTATTATTTATTCTATAAACCACGTGGCGTGATTTCTGCTGTATCTGATGATAAAAACCGCAAAGTCGTGGTTGATTATTTATCGGATGTACGAGAGCGGATTTATCCAGTTGGTCGTTTGGATTATGATACGTCAGGTTTATTATTATTAACCAACGATGGAAACTTCTCACAAAAATTAACCCATCCAAAACATGAAGTCGATAAAGTATATGTAGCGAAAGTCAAAGGGATTGCTGAGAAAAGAAATCTTTTACCGTTAACTCGTGGAATGCGCATTGAAGGAAAAAGAGTCGCACCTGCGCGCTTTGAAATTTTATCAACAGATATCAAAGCACAAACAAGTATTGTGCAATTAACGATTCATGAAGGACGTAACCACCAAGTCAAAAACATGTTAAAAGCAGTGGGGTTACCTGTCCAAAAACTAAAACGTGAAAAATATGGCGAACTAACGCTAGCTGGGTTACGTCCAGGAGAATATCGTGAGTTGAATAAAAAAGAAGTTAGTCAATTATTAGACAAAGCAAAAAAATAATTTTGAGCTGAAATGGTTGAAACTATTAACAATTCATGTATAATAAAATTGTACTAACAATTTAATAAAGGTTCGTCTTCAGGGGCAGGGTGTAATTCCCGACCGGTGGTTATAGTCCACGACCCGCTTTTTATAAGTGGCTGAATCGGTGAAATTCCGATACCGACAGTATAGTCTGGATAAAGAAGATAGGGCGTATTTGATTTACCTAATTTTGTTATAATCAGATACCCTATTTTTCCCCTACGGAAAAATAGGGTATTTTTTCTTGTCTGGCGCCGACGAGAAAGCAAAAAGGAAAATTTAATAGGTTCGTTTGAAGATGAGTCCTTACACTTAGGAGGATTTATAATGAAAAACAACAAAGTACAAAAAATGGTTTCAATTGCACTGTTTGCTTCGATGGGATTAGTTTTACAATATGTCGCATTTCCGGTCATTCCGATGTTTAGTTTTCTAAAGATTGATTTTAGTGATATTCCGGTTATGTTAAGCATGTTTTTATTTGGTCCATTGGCTGGTGTCACCACAGCGTTTATTCGTTCATCGTTGCACCTATTAACAACTGGTTTATCCGCACCAAATTTGGTGGGAGATGTTGCAAGTTTCCTTGCTACCACAGCCTTTACCTTACCAATGTATTATTTCTTTAAAAAAGGCAATGGTTTACTTAACAAAATTTATGGCACTTTATCTGGCATATTATCAATGAGTTTGTTCATGAGTGTTGCGAACTATTTTGTGATTACACCACTGTACTTAATGTTCTTTGGCGTAACTGCGGATACATTTTTAGGAATGCCACTTGCTAATTATGTTGTGATGGGAATTTTACCATTCAACTTAATTAAAGGAGGCGTTGTCACCGTTGTCTTCTTGGTATTACATGCGAAATTATTACCATGGTTGTCAAGAAAACAAGCTTTTTCACAACACCAAACATTTTCAAAATAAAAAATAAAGGGCATGTCACAATCGTGAGATGTTCTTTTTAGTTGTTTTTGCGTATAATAAATAGAAGAATTATTTTTCTAAGACGATAGCACGTACTGGGCACTTTTGATAGGCTTTTAATACCGCCGCTTGTTCGTCTTGAATGAATTGTTGATGCGCCTCTGGTTCTTGGGCAAATAGAACAATTCCTTCTTCGTCATAATCGAATATATTTGGTGCGTAAACCGCACATAACCCGCAAGCAATACAGCGTTCGGGAATGATTTTACATAATTGAGACATGTCGTCACTACTTTCTGGAGGTTTTATATGGATACATTTATTTTATCGTTGTTTTCAAAAGAAGACAAGTTGAAGCCTAGTACCTTTTATCAAGTGTTAAGTGGGAAGCGGACATCTTCCGTTTTGACCTATGCTTTTTTCCATAATTTACTGCATGTCTCTGGCATATTCCCTCAATTAACGGAAGCTGATTTTAATAAAGTCATTCAACAACTCAAAAAAGACCAGCTCTTGGTCGAAAGTGAGGGCTTCTTGTCTTTAAATCAAGAGTTTACGTGTGAAGCCAAACACTATTTAACAGATGTGGATTTCTTTAAGTATGGACGTAAAGAAGCTGAAATTTGGCGTTCTATTCAATTTTTGGTGCAAGTGGCTTCTTATTTGGATCGTCATCAACCGTATGTTCCTTTAGAAAGTTCACCATTTTATACGGAACGTGTCCGCCAATTTGTTCATCAGTATCGTAAGGAAATGAAAGAGACTATCTATCAGGAATTAGTGACTATTTTTTCTCAATTGCCTGCCGAAAAAGCTAATTTACTTGCCCAAACGTTTACTGGTTTTGAACAAAATGGGGTGGTGTTTTTCCAGCTATTACCAGCAGATATACAGCAGTTTCCATGGTCTGTGGTCGCGATGAGTAGCGCCACGCATGCGTTTTTTAAGGAAATTTCGCAACAACCTACTTTTTTATTGTATCAATTTATCAAACCGTTACTTGCGCAAAATATCAATATTAGTATGTTGAAAACGAGAAAATTATTTAAACAAGGCTATAATTTTGAAGAAGTCATGCAAATTCGTCACTTAAAACAAGGAACCATTCAAGATCATGTCATTGAGTGGGCCTTGGTAGCAGAAGATTTTCCTTTTGAACAATTTATTACAAATCAAACATCGTTAGCAACATTGCCCGATGATTCATGGAACTTTCGTTATAAAGAACTCGTCGAACAATATGATGTATCTTTTTTAGAAATTCGTTTATATCAAATTTGGAGGAAGAAAACCGCATGGAGTTAGAAGCTGCTTTACAACATTATTTTCATTATGATTCTTTTCGAACGGGACAAAAAGAAGTGGTTTCTACCTTACTTGATAATCAAGATGCCTTAGCAGTATTGCCGACAGGAACGGGAAAAAGTTTGTGTTATCAATTGACTGGTTATTTACGCGAAGGCTTAACAATTATTGTTTCACCATTGATTTCGTTAATGGAAGATCAAGTTTTGTCCTTTCTACGTTTAGGTGAAAAGCGTGTCATTGCTTTGAATGGCACCTTACAAGCACAAGAAAAAGAATTTATTTTACAGCATTTAGATAAATACAAGTTTCTTTTTTTAAGTCCCGAAATGTTGTTACAAGATCACGTGCTAACCAGCTTACAACGACAGAAAATTGGTTTGTTTGTGGTCGATGAAGCCCATTGTGTTTCACAATGGGGCGTCGATTTTCGACCCGAATATCGTAACCTTGGAGAAGCTCAAAAACGTTTAAGGCAACCGTTGACATTAGCGTTGACAGCGAGTGCCACGGAAAAAGTACGCACCGAAATTAAAGAGGTACTCTTACGTTCTACAGCAAAAGAATGGGTCTATTCTATGGATCGTCCCAACATTGCATTGTTGGTTCGAGAACCTGAAGATAAGCTGACTGAATTGCGAGAAATTCTTGCAAAACAAGCAGGACCCGGCATTATTTATTGTGCCACAAGAAAACAAGTCGAACTACTGTATGAAGAATTGCAAGGGGACTTTGCTGTAGGTTATTATCATGGCGGCTTAGAAAGTAATCAACGACGGATGTTACAACAGCAATTTTTGGACAATCAATTACAATTCTTAATTGCGACAAATGCTTTTGGCATGGGGATTAACAAAAGTGATATTCGTTTGGTCGTGCATTATGAATTACCCGATAGTTTAGAAAATTATATGCAAGAAATTGGTCGTGCAGGACGGGACGGGGTCCAAAGTTATGGCGTTTTGTTATACCAAACTGGTGATGAGCGCATTCATCATTTTTTACAACGAACGGCACAAGAAGCTAGAGAAACCTTTGAAGTTCGTTTGCAATATCAAGCGATGGCTTCTTTAACAGATATTCAGGAAAAATGGTTGCAACAAACCAAACGTGAAGGAACGGAACAGTTTTTAGCACATTTAAAACGAAATGAAGAAGAAAAATGGTTGAAATTACAATGTATGTTAGCGTATATTCACTATGACGGATGCAAACGCGCGTACTTGTTACACTACTTTGAGGAATCTATGCCTCAGACTCCAGAAATTTGTTGTGATTTTCATGGCTGTCAACTACCTGAAAAACGTGCAGAGACCTCTAAATCTTCTAAAGAAGTCATAAATTGGCAAGATATTTTACTAAAAATGTTTAAAGAAAAAAAATGAAGTTGTTTTTTTGAGACAGAGAGCATTTTTCTATGATATAATACAGCGGAAACCATAGCAGGAGGTAAGAAAAAATTGAGTAAAAAAAATAAGAAACAAAATGCACAAGAACCTTGGGAACAACCTATCTACGAGGCTGATTCAGAAGAACAAAATTCTCGTACAAATCAACATAATCAGAAAAAAGGAAATAGCGCCTTTTTAACTATCGTATTGATTTTATTGTTCCTTATTATTGCTGTTCCAACTGTTGCGGGATTTTTGGTTATGAACCGTAACAACGAACCAAAAACAGCTGCTACTGCAGAATCTTCAAGTGTTGTCGAAACAACTGAAACATCTGCAAAAGAAACAAAAGCGAAAGAATCATCAACAAAAGAAGAAAAAGAATCTACAACAAAAGAGTCTTCTACTGTTGAAAGTACAGAATCAAGTAGCTCTAGTTCAGAAGAATCACAAGCACCTGCATCAAGTGAAGTAGTTACTGAACCAACACCTTCTTCTGAAGAAGTCGTTGTCGAACCTGAAGTTCAAATTGAAGCAGATGACAACTATGTAGCAGAACAACCAGTGGAAACACCACAAACAGAACAACCTGTACAACAAGAACAACAAACTCAACAACAAACAGGTGGACAATATAGCCAAGTTCAACCAGGTGAAGGTCCAAAACAAGTTGCTGATCGTAATGGAATCAGTGTTGATGAATTATTCCAATTAAACGGAATGGATCCAAACAACTTCATGATTCACCCAGGAGATCAATTAAGAGTGAAATAAAAAAACCGCTCCGGCGGTTTTTTTTATGGAAATCACCACAATTTTCAAACGCAAATGTTTAGGTATAGGGAGACGAAGTATGAAGAAAATCAATATTGCCATTGATGGTCCTGCATCATCAGGTAAGAGTACAGTAGCAAAAATTTTAGCGAAAGAGTATGGTTATATTTATACGGATACGGGTGCGATGTATCGTAGTGTGACGTATTTAGCAATCCAACATCAAGTCGATTTTGAAGATGAGCAACAATTAGTCGCATTAATTAAACGCTATCCAATTACATTTAAACAAACAGAAACGGGACAATTAATTTTCGTAGATGGTCAAGATGTTACAGATGCAATTCGTCAACCGGAAGTGACCAACAATGTTTCGATTGTTTCAGCACATGAAAAGGTTCGTCATGAATTAGTTCGCCAACAACAAAAAATCGCAGAAAATGGCGGTGTTGTCATGGATGGACGTGATATTGGCACAGTTGTTTTACCAAAAGCCGAAGTGAAAATTTTCCTTGTTGCTAGTGTAATTGAGCGTGCCGAGCGACGTTTTAAAGAAAACCAATCAAAAGGAATTGCGACGGATTTTGACACGTTGAAAAAAGAAATTGAACAACGAGATTATTTAGATTCAAATCGTGAAGTATCACCATTGAAACAAGCCGAAGACGCTGTTCGAATTGATACAACAGGTTTGAGTATTGAAGAAGTCGTAGCTGCTATCAAAGCAGTGGTTGAAAGATAGCGGGGGAGAAAAATGAAAAAAAGTCTTATTAGTCTTGTTTTATTGGTTAGTTTAGTAGGATTTGCAGGGTGTACAACAGCAAACGAAACGTCTACTACTACTACTAAATCAACAACGATTCAAAGTCAAAGTAAAGAAAATGAAATTTCGTTGACAATTTCGTTGGTAAAAGAAGAGGAAGTTGTTGAAGAAAAAGCAGTGACTGTTGAAGAAGGTTCGAATTTAATGGATGCAATGAAAGCAAACTTCGAAATGCAAGAAGAAAATGGCATGATTACTTCTATTGAGGGAATTGAACAAAATACCAAAGATAATTATTTTTGGACATACACTATCAATGATGAAATGATTATGACTGGTGCAAATGAAACAGAACTGCATGAAGGCGATAAAGTTGTCTTTACGTATAGCAAATTTTAAAACAAAAGGAAAATAAAAGTCTGCGGATTTTTATTTTCCTTTTTTATCTTAAGTTTGTTTATTTTTCACATAGTCGCGAAATAATTAAAGAAAAAGTAGCGAAAACCAATAAATTCAAGGCTTTTTTGTAAAAAAAATAGAAATCGCTTTATTTTTTTTCGAGAATGGCATAAACTAGATAGTGTAGTGCAATTATAAAACAATTGTTGGTTAGGAGGACATATGTTATGACAGAATTAGAAAACAACCAAGTAGAGAATGCTAACGAATCAATGGAAGATGCTTTAAACAGCGTCCAAGAAGTAAAGGTTGGCGACATCGTAAAAGGTGAAGTATTGGTTATTGAAGATAAGCAAGCAGTCGTAGGTATTGAAGGCGCTGGCGTAGAAGGTGTCGTACCTACAAAAGAACTATCAACATTACCTGTGGAAGACATCAATGAAGTAATTAAAGTTGGTGATATCCTTGACTTAGTAGTAATTACTACTATTGGTAAAGATAAAGAAAATGGGAGTTATTTACTTTCTAAACGTCGCTTAGATGCGAAAAAAGTTTGGGAAGATATTGAAAAAGATTTCGAAGAAGGAAAAATTATCGAAGCACCAGTTACTAACGTTGTTAAAGGCGGTTTAGTTGTAGATGTAGGTGTACGTGGTTTTGTGCCAGCATCAATGGTAGAAGATCATTTTGTGGATGATTTTGAAAGCTATAAAGGACAAACATTAACATTCAAAATTATTGAAATTGAACCTTCAGAAAATCGTTTAATTCTTTCACATAAAGCGGTTGTTGAAGCTGAAAAAGCATCGAAAAAAGCTGATTTACTTGAATCAATCAAAGAAGGCGACAAATTAGAAGGAACAGTTGCTCGCTTGACAGACTTTGGTGCATTCGTAGACTTAGGTGGAATTGATGGCTTAGTCCATGTATCTGAAATTTCACATGCACACGTTGCTAAACCAAGTGATGCATTAAGCGTTGGGGATAAAGTTGAAGTTGCCGTATTATCGGTTGATCCAACGAAAGAACGTGTCTCATTATCTATCAAAGATACTTTACCTGGACCATGGGCAAACATCGAAGAAAAAGCAGCGAAAGATACAGTATTAGATGGTACTGTTAAACGTTTAACAAGCTTTGGCGCATTCGTAGAAGTATTCCCTGGAGTTGAAGGTTTAGTTCATATTTCTCAAATTTCACACAAACACATTGCAACCCCTCACGAAGTATTAAGTGAAGGCGAACAAGTGCAAGTAAAAGTATTGGATGTAAGTCCAGAAGAACATCGTATTGCGTTAAGCATTAAAGCGTTAGAAGAAAAACCAGAAGCTGAAGTAGTAGTTGAAGAAGAAGAAGAAAGCTATGAGCTTCCTGAAGAATCAACTGGATTCACAATGGGCGATCTTTTAGGCGATGCTTTGAAGGATCAAGAACAAGAATAAGAAAAAGGTTGCCTCGCGCAACCTTTTTTATTTTCGTTTCGTTAAGTATTTTATTTAATTCCTTTCACAATACTTGCAAGTTCGTATGTCATTGGTTAAACTAATAAGGTTAAAAGATGTCCGCATGACGAATAGCAAGAAATAAGAATCGCTTATGATACGAGATGAACTAGGTGTTTTTGAAAAAACAAATTCGTTATGCGTTTTAAGATGGAGGTAAAAAAATGGCAAATCCAACGATAGCGATTGTAGGTCGTCCGAATGTCGGAAAATCTACAATTTTTAACCGTATTGCTGGTGAACGAATTTCGATTGTAGAAGATACTCCAGGAGTAACACGTGATCGTATTTATGCAACAGGTGAATGGTTAGGTCGAGAGTTTAGTATTATTGATACTGGTGGGATTGATTTGGGTGATGAACCCTTTATGGATCAAATCAAGCACCAAGCGGAAATCGCAATTGAAGAAGCAGATGTTATCATTTTTGTTTCAAGTGCAAAAGAAGGGATTACAGATGCAGATGAACTAGTGGCACGTATCTTGTATAAGAGCAACAAACCAGTGATTCTAGCAATTAATAAAGTAGATAACCCTGAAATGCGTGCAGAAATTTATGAATTTTATGGTTTAGGATTGGGTGAACCTTATCCAATTTCTGGGAGCCATGGTTTAGGAATCGGAGACGTATTAGATGAAGCAGTAAAACATTTTAGTACCGAGCAAGAAGAGGAAGATGATTCTGTCATCAAATTCAGCTTAATTGGTCGCCCGAATGTTGGAAAATCTTCTTTAATTAATGCGATTTTAGGTGAAGATCGTGTGATTGTTTCAGATATTGAAGGAACAACACGTGATGCGATTGACACGCATTTTATGAGTGAAAGCGGACAAGAATTCACGATGATTGATACAGCAGGAATGCGTAAACGCGGGAAAGTGTATGAAAGTACCGAAAAATATAGTGTGATGCGTGCGATGCGTGCGATTGAACGCTCAGATGTCGTCTTGATGGTCTTGAACGCAGACGAAGGTATTCGCGAGCAAGATAAACGTATTGCAGGATATGCGCATGAAGCAGGACGCGGTATGCTGATTGTGGTAAACAAATGGGATTTAGTGGAAAAAGAAACCAATACCATGCGTGATTTTGAAGAAGAAATTCGTAAAGAGTTCCAATATTTAGATTATGCACCAATTATTTTTGTTTCAGCGAAAACGAAACAACGTTTGAATAAAGTACCTGAGTTAATCGAACAAGTTAGCATGAATCAAAACTTACGTATCCCTTCTGCATTATTAAATGATGTAATTATGGATGCTGTAGCAATCAACCCTACACCTACAGATAAAGGCAAACGTTTGAAAATCTTCTATGGTACACAAGTTGCAGTTAAACCACCAACTTTTGTTATTTTTGTAAACGAAGAAGAATTGATGCATTTTTCATATGAACGTTTCTTAGAAAACCAAATTCGTAAGGCTTTCACGTTTGAAGGAACGCCAATCCGAATTATTCCAAGAAGAAGAAAATAACAAATTTTACCATAGTTTGCGTTATTTGACAAAAATAGTTGTTTATCAGAGAAGAAAATTAAAAAAACGATTGGAAAACGTTAAATCCCTTGATATTATAAGGTTCTTATGATAACGTTATAGCAGAATATTGATGATGAAAATCAATATTTGTCGCAAGGCTTGGACCACTCAAGTTTTGTGATTGATGGAAAGCATCATAAAATTTTTCAGGAGGTGAAACCATCCATGGCAAACAAAGCAGAATTAATCGAAAAAGTTGCAGAAGCTACTGATTTAACTAAAAAAGACGCAACTGCGGCAGTTGATGCTGTATTTTCAACTATTCAAGAAGCTTTAGCTAACGGTGAAAAAGTTCAATTGATCGGTTTTGGTAACTTCGAAGTACGCTCTCGCGCAGAACGTAAAGGACGTAACCCACAAACTGGTGAAGAAATCAAAATCCCTGCAAGCAAAGTACCTGCATTCAAACCAGGTAAAGCTCTTAAAGACGCAGTTAAATAAGACGCTTTTAATAACCCTCGATTAATCGAGGGTTTTTGTTTGAAATAACAGGGAAGTTAATTTAATAAAATGTAATGTAAATTAATAAACATACTTAAGTTTCAAAGCAATATTAATCTAAAATAATGTGATGATAAAAAGAGAGAATATTTATTTTCTCTTTTTTTGTTATTTTTAAAACCTTAATAAACATATTTAATATAATTCGTTGACTCTAACTTAAATATTTGATAAATTATAGATAGACTTTGATGAAGATCACAAAACAATTACTACGAATATTGAAAGGGGTTGCAATAGAGTGCGCATTAAACTTGTAATGGATGTTCCAAGTAAAGTTTTACCTATTGACTATCGTCGTAAAATCATGATGATGATTAAAATGTCATTATCTGAAATTGATAAAGAACTGTTCCATGATTTGTTTAGTTCAAATCAAATGAAGCATTATACATTTTCTGTTTTTTTGCCAAACGCTAAATTCGTACAGAATAAAGTTTATCTTAAAAATAAGTCACAGCTCTTAGTGAATTTTTCAACGAATGATGCAGAGATATTACTACATTTTTACAATGTATTTCAGGCATTAAAGAATAAAGTGATTGATTGGGGAGACGAAACGGGAGAGGTAAAAGTGGTTCAAGTGAACACAGTATCTACACCAAAAATAAATGAAAAGACCGTAATTTGTCGTACATTATCTCCTATTATATGTAGAGACCATAACAGAGAAACCCGAAAAGACTGGTTCTTTGATTATCGCGATAAAGAGTTTCAAGAAATACTAAGAAGAAATTTAAAAATTAAATTAACTAATAAACTAGGCCCACACGTCGTATATGATATTGACAAGTTAGTAATTGAACCACTAGCAATGAAACAAACAGTAGTTAGTCATTATGAAAAGAAAATTAATGTATCTATTGGAAGGTTGAAATTATCTGGGGAACCCTATCTATTGGAAGAATTAATATCTAATGGACTAGGTTCTATGTGTGGTAGTGGCTTTGGTTTGTTGGAAAAAATTTAGCCATTTAGGGGGTGAAAAAATGAGTGACCAAATTAATGTATATTTAAACGAATGGAATAAAAATGCTGCTATCTTAGGTTTTATAAATATTGTAGGAGATAAAAATGTTAAACAAAATAAGGATGGAATTATATTTTCTGAATCTATGTTAGACAATTTTTCGACTAAATATTTCGATTATTTCATTAATATCTATGAAAAAAGTTTATCTTATTACAAAATAGTATCTTACAGAAAACAAATAGAATACTTTGAACAGACAAATTTTGAGAATTTTACAGAAGATAGTCTCAATCATTTAAATAGTTATATTCGTGATACAGTAAAATATTATTTGAAAAGTAGTAGTTATAAGGCAGCATATCCTTTTATTAAATTAAATTATGATATTGAACGAGCTGGTAAAGAATTAACTGTTGTATCTATTTTAAAAACCAAAGATAAATTTGCTGATAAAAAGAATGAAGTCATTACTGAAGTAAAAGATAGGTTTCAAAAATTAACAAAAATTATTGATTATATTACTAGTGATGATGGTAGAAAATATCTTGCTGCTAAAAATGTTATCTATACAGTAATTAACAAAGGGTGGGACGGTGTAGCTTTTTTAAATACCGGAAATTCAAAAAAGGATAGTTATATTGAATTTGAAAAATATTTTGTTCAACCCTTGAAAGAATATTTAGGAGTTGATAAAAGTAAATATAAATTTTCGTGTTGTTCATGCCAGCAGCCTATCAAAAGTTTGAAAAATGATACCTTATCTTTTTTACAAAAGACTGGTTATGATGTTGCAAGAAAAAATGCTCATGCGTGGGAATTTCAAAATGATTTAGCTATTTGTCCACTATGCAAATTGTTATATGCTTGTTTACCTGCAGGAATGACGTATGTGGGGAATCAAGGGATATTTGTCAATGCAAATTCAAGTTTGGATGTTTTGAAAAGAACTAATAATCTAATTAAACAAGAAGTACATGTTCTCAATAAAGAAACATCTTTGAATTTAAATACTTATGGTGCTTTGATTCGTTCATTAAATGAGAAGGAAGAACGAGGATATGAATATGAGTTAGAAGATGTACAAGTAATTCGCTATCAAAATGAAACGTATCGTTTTAATATTCTTTCTAAAAATATCATAAGTGTTATCGTTAATAGTAAGAGAGAATTAGAATTATTACGTAGAACAACTTTTTCAAGTAATAAGGAACGTTTTTACATCTATCAATTAGTTCTTGAACGATTATTTAACAGTCAAAATTTATTCAGTTTAATTCATCAGTTAATTGTTTTAAAAGTGACGAATCGCTCGGATTTATATTATCAATCAATTCATATTAGAAATTTAATTAAAATTAATCAAAAATTCTTAGAAGGAGGAATAAATGCAATGACAGAATTAGATAAAAATATTGTAAATCGTGTATGGTATGTTAGTCAGCTATTCAAAAAAGGTTATAATAATCCGCGTAAAGTAGCAGGGATTTCTCACAAATTATTAAATGCTTTACGAGCAAATGACCGTGATACTTTTATGGATATTATTTTAAATTGTTATGCATATATGAATCAAGCAGTTCCAATCGAATTTAAATATATTTTTAGAGATCGAGAGACTTTTAAAACGATTGGTTATAGCTTTGTATCAGGTATTATTGGACCAGTTGAAACTAAAAATTCGGGGGTAGAAAATGATGGAGAATAAAGGATTAACGGTTACAATTATTTTTGAAGCAGAAAGTGCTAATTATGGAGAATCATTAGGGAATGTGGCATCTTTGAAAAAGATTACTCGTGGAAAAGGCGAACAATATACTTATATTTCTCGTCAAGCTCTACGTTATAACATTGTTGAGCAATTAGGTGAACCATTGACTCCTGTAAAAGGCGAGGGTAGTGGGGATAAAAAAGTCATGCAATTTAAGGCAGAAACAACTATTGCTGAGTATCCAGAATTAGATTTCTTTGGTTATTTGAAAACACAAAAAGGTTCTAATGGTAAAAAACGTTCTGCGAAAGTCAGATTATCCAATGCAATTTCTTTAGATACATTCAAAAATGATACCGATTTCTTAACAAACAAAGGGTTAGCTGATCGTGATAATGAGTCAATGAATTTGGCACAAGCAGAAATTCATCGTTCATATTATCGCTATACACTTACGATAGATTTAGATCAGATTGGTATTGATGTAGTAGACGGCATTGAATTGGATAATACAGAAAAAAATCGACGTGTAGACAAATTATTAGGAACCATTGAGTATTTGTATCGAGATATTCGTGGTCGAAGAGAGGATTTAAAACCGTTGTTCATTATTGGTGGTGTTTATGATGTAAAGAATCCAATTTTCCAAAATGTTGTGAATGTAGAAGAAGGGATTATTCAGCTTAATCCAATTAAATCTGTATTAAGCAAACGGGTTATTGATGATACGATTTGCGGAATTGTTGACGATGAATTTAAAAATACAGAGGAAATAAAAAATGAATTGTTTGCGGTAAATATTGCAGAATCCTTAGAGAATATCAGAAAGAAAGTTGCTGAGTATTATGAAAGCAATTAGATTAAAATTATCTCAAGATTTAGTTAATTATAAAAAAGCAACAAGCACACAATTAAAAGAGACATATCCACTTCCGCCTTATTCAACAGTCATCGGAATGGTGCATGCGGTATGTCAATTTACTGAATATCAGAAAATGGATATTAGTATTCAAGGAAGCTATTTTTCAAAAGTTAATGATTTATATACACGCTATGAGTTTAGTAATGGAATGAAATATGAAGAAGGGAGACATCAAATTAAAGCTGGTGAGTTTGGTGTTTCACGTGGTATCGCCACTGCCGAATTATTAGTTGATGTTCATTTAATGTTACACATTGTCCCTAATAATCAAGAACTAATATCTGTTATTGAGCAAGCATTTTTATTTCCGTATGAATATCCTTCTTTGGGAAGACGAGAAGACCTTGTAACTATTGATGAAGTAAAAATAGTAGAATTGAGCGAAGTAGAACTTCAAAATGATAAAGATGTTAATCAGGCCGCTTATATTCCCAAATCATACTTTGGTGATATTGGAAAGCATGCAGTAAAGGGGACAAGGTATTTTATTTCTAAAGAATATGAGCTAGTTGATTATGGTACAAAAAAGAAACCGCAAGTATTTCGGAAATGGTTACCGAAAAAAGAAGTATTATATGTTACTAAAACAACAATAGTTGAAGATACTATTATAGTTTGTGATGAAGATGGAGAAGTAGTATTTGCAAGTTAATTGAGAGGTGCGTGTATGGAAGGGAAAAAATTTTTAGCCAAATCTGATGGAGAAACTATCATTCAACATACGAAGTTACTTTTGAAAAACTTAGATATTTTAAAAGAAATTTATCCTGATATCAATGTAAATTGGGCGTTATTAAAATTGGCTTGCATATATCATGATTTAGGAAAATTAAACGAAAAATTTCAATATAAAGTTGACAAAAATTTACGTACCACAGCTGGAGAAGTTCCACACGGTCTTTTAAGCACAGCTTTTATTCCTGCAAAAGAATTGATTCATAAAGGATTTAGTAAAGAAGAAGTGGAAATTTTAGCTTATGCCATTGGAAGACATCATGAGCGGGATTTTAGTAAGGTGAGTATAGCGGATATCAAACGAGAAGTAAGTACTTTAGATGTTACTGATTTCCCATATCAACAATTGGGAATTGATGAATTGCATATACGAGTGTTATCTAAAAAATATTTTGAACATGATGTTCACATGTCAGTTATTCAATTTGGTGATGCGTACTTTGATTATGTTATGTTAAAAGGATTGCTTAATCGATTAGACTATGCAGCAAGTGGTCATATAGAAGTGGAACATCCTAATGATTTTCTTATAGATTCGATGGGGAATTTAGGGTATCAATGGAATGATTTACAGGAATATATGTTAACACATCAAAAGGAAAATCTTGTGATTACTGCACAAACTGGTTTAGGAAAAACTGAAGCAGGACTACTATGGTTAGGTAATAATAAAGGTTTTTTTACTTTACCAATTAAAGCTGCTATTAATGCTATATACAATCGAATAGTAACAAAAGTTGTTAAAGATACACAAGAACAAAAAATAGGTTTATTACATTCTAGTATTCATCAAGAATATTTACGAGCCAAAGATGAGGGCATTTTTGAAGAGTTATTAGATGTAGATAATTATGTAAATAGAACAAGACAATTATCATTGCCATTAACAGTGTGTACACTAGATCAATTGTTTGATATAGTTTTTCGCTATCCAGGGTATGAGCAAAAAATTGCTACATTGTCGTATTCCAAAGTAATCATTGATGAAATTCAAATGTATTCTGCTGATTTATTGGCTTATTTGATTTATGGTTTGAAAATGATTACAGATTATGGTGGAAGTTTTGCTGTTTTAACAGCGACACTTCCACCATATATTACAGATCTAATGATGAAAGAAGGATTACGTTTTAAGCAACCTAAAGAAGGTTTTGTAGATGAAAATTTAATGATTCGCCATAGTGTAGAGATTTTACATGAGACAATGAATACTTCAAAAATAATTCGAGTATTTTCTAAAAATAAAATTCTAGTTATTTGTAATACGATAAAGCAAGCAAAACAAATGTATCAACAAATTTCGGATGAAGTAGGAACAGAATGTGTACACTTAATGCATAGTGCGTTTATTCGTAGAGATCGTACGCAAAAAGAAAAAGATATTCTTGATTTTGCCCAAAATGGAAATACAGATGCAGGTATTTGGATTTCCACGCAAATTGTGGAAGCCTCCCTAGATATTGATTTTGATATCTTATTTACAGAACTTTCTGATTTGAGTGGGTTATTTCAGCGAATGGGTAGATGTTATCGTAAAAGACCATGGATTCCAGAAATAGGTATAAATGTCTATGTATATGATGGAGGAAGTAAAAATTGTTCAGGAATTGGAACGGTCATTGACAAAGAAATTTATGAACTGTCTAAAAATGCATTACTACAAGTTTCTGGTCCATTAACAGAATCAGAAAAAATAAAATTGATTTCTCAAATGTTTACAACTGATAAAGTCAAGACATCAACTTTTTATCAGTCGATTAATGATCACTTAGAATTCTTAGAGTTATTATTTGAAGGAGAAAAAACCAAAAATGAGGTGTTGAATGAATTTCGGAACATCCATAATTTGAGTGTAATACCTTCAAGCATTTATGAAGAAAACAAAAAAATAATTACAAAGCTTGTTCAACTTTTAAAAATTCCAAGCAAAATAGCAACATCTCAAGAAAAAATAGAAAAGAAAAAAGGACGTATTCTATTAAATGAATACAAAGTAGATTTACCTATGTATGCACTCAAAGGTTTAGAAATAGAAGAGCTGGAAATAAATGATTATGAAAAAATAAGTATTTTAATCAGTTGCAATTATGATAGTAACAATGGAATAGAATTGCATAAAAGACAGAAAAAAGCAGATATTGACGTGGAAGATCAATTTTTCTAGGAGAATATTTATGAAAATTACAGGTACAATGATTAATTATTATTTTGTTTGTCATAGAAAACTATGGTTGCATGTTCATCGTCTATCTTTTGAAGAACAACATGAGAATGTTCAATTGGGTAAATTATTGGATCAATCAAGTTACACCAGAGAAAAAAAGCAAATTATGATTGACGAAACAGTGAATATTGATTTCTTACAAGATTGGAAAATTATTCATGAAGTTAAAAAAAGTAAATCAATGGAAGAATCTGCAGAATGGCAAGTTCGATACTATATTTCTTATTTACGTAAGAAAGGAATAGCTGTTGAACGAGGAATCTTAGATTATCCTTTATTAAAAAAACGCAAGGAAATATTATTGAATGATGAAGAAGAGGAGAAATTAAAAGATATATTATTAGATATTGAATATATAAGTAACCAAGAAAATGCACCCGCTACAATAAATAAAAAATGGTGTAAGAAGTGTGCATTTTATGAATATTGTTTTTCTTAAGGAGGATATTCAATGGTGGAAAGTTATTATTTATTTAGCAGTGGAGAATTAAAAAGGAAAGACAACGTTGTGAGAATGACTGCACCAGATGGACGTTTCAAGGATATAAAGATAGAAATGACTAGAGATATTTATTTGTTTGGTGAAACAAGTATGAATACTAAATGTTTGAACTTTCTTTCTACAAACAAAATTCCCATGCATCTTTTTAATTATTATGGTTATTATACAGGAAGTTTCTATCCGAAAGAAGTTAATATATCGGGTAACTTGTTGATTCGTCAAGTAGAACATTACACTGATGAAACACGTCGACTGATTATTGCTAAAGAAATTATTTATTCTGCAAGTTATAATATTTATCGCAATGTGCGTTATTATCATCAAAGAGGGAAAGACTTAGAAACACAGTTGGATCAACTAAAAGCGTTGAGAAAACTGATTAGTCGTGCAAAAAATATTCAAGAATTGATGGGAATTGAAGGAAATATCCATCAGGTTTATTATACATGTTGGGCAATTGTTGTAAATCAAAAAATAGATTTTCAAAAACGTGTAAAGCGACCACCGGATAATATGATTAATACTTTGATTTCGTTCTTGAATTCTCTTGTTTATACTAGTTGTCTTTCTGAAATTTATGTCTCTCAACTCAATCCGACAATCAGTTATTTGCATAGTGCAAGTGATAGAAGATTTTCATTGTCGTTAGATATTGCAGAAATTTTTAAACCGATATTGGTAGATCGATTAATATTTTCGTTATTGAATAAAAAAGTTATTTCTGAATCAGATTTTGATACAGAATCTAATTTTTGTTATCTAAAAAAAAATGCACAACAAAAAATTTTAAAAGCATATAATGAACGGTTAGAAAAAACAATTAAACATAGAGAATTAAAACGACATATATCTTATCGTCACTTAATGCGTTTAGAATGTTATAAACTAATTAAACATTTAATGAATGATAAAAATTATGAAGGGTTTAAAATATGGTGGTAATAGATGTATATTATTTTAATATATGATATTTCTACTGAGGGTTCTGGTGCAAGAATTTCTAGAAATGTTTTTAAAATTTGCAAGAAATATCTAACTCATGTTCAAAAATCTGTTTTTGAAGGAGAATTAACTCAAAGTAAATTAAAGAAGTTACAAATAGAGCTATCTGAATTTATTCGCGATGATATGGATTCTGTAGTTGTTTTCAATAGTACTCAACGCAGATGGTTGAAAAAAGACTTTTGGGGAATGAATGAAGAAGAAAAAACTTCTACATTTTTCTAGTCTATCTATCGTTAATAGTGTAAAATTAATAATAGTTCGACAGAATGAGTTGAACAATTGATAAATCAAGGTTTTAACTATAAAAGTTTAATGATATTACCATCAATAAATTAAATTTGCGATTAAAAAAGGACCTATCAACAGAAATGCGAAATGAATCCTATATGTATCAATATTCTTATGCAACGGAGTCTTAATTTAAAATAATGAAATGTAAATATGCTTAAAATGTTTGTCGTGAAATTCCGGGTCATAGTCTTAATTTAAAATAATGAAATGTAAATTTTTTTTTAACGTGTTTGTCAACTAATTTTTGACTGCGTCTTAATTTAAAATAATGAAATGTAAATCTTAATAATTTAGATTATACAGGCAAAATACAAGTCTTAATTTAAAATAATGAAATGTAAATTTGACAAACTCTTTTATCTTTTGCCCTGTTTGGTAATGTCTTAATTTAAAATAATGAAATGTAAATTGAAAAAGGTGGCATTTTTTGGCGGATTTTTCGCACGTCTTAATTTAAAATAATGAAATGTAAATATGCTTGAACACGCATTTCAATTTCTTTTTCTTTGAGTCTTAATTTAAAATAATGAAATGTAAATTTTGCTAAACATACATTGACACCACAAAAACTTTTAGGTCTTAATTTAAAATAATGAAATGTAAATTTGGTAAGAACAATTATAAGACATTCTTCTTTGCTGTCTTAATTTAAAATAATGAAATGTAAATTTGTAATAGATTGTAACTGTTTCTTTTTCTGTTTCGTCTTAATTTAAAATAATGAAATGTAAATCATCAAGAAAAACACAATCTTGGTGTTACGAGTTTGTCTTAATTTAAAATAATGAAATGTAAATTATGGAAAAACCTTACAAGAAACAGCGGTTGATGTGTCTTAATTTAAAATAATGAAATGTAAATTGAAAAAATTAGTTAATCATTTTAACGCTATCACAGTCTTAATTTAAAATAATGAAATGTAAATTTTAAACCTAATACGTCAAACGTATAATCGGTTTTCGTCTTAATTTAAAATAATGAAATGTAAATCTTTGTCCCCTTGAATCTTTTTCATTATTTCATATAGTCTTAATTTAAAATAATGAAATGTAAATTTTGATTGATACAAGGGTTCATGCAATCGTTCGCAGTCTTAATTTAAAATAATGAAATGTAAATTAGAAATGGATAACGCTGCTACTTATCCGGATTTATGTCTTAATTTAAAATAATGAAATGTAAATCACGACAAAGTTTGCGCAAATTAAGTTAATCAAAGAGTCTTAATTTAAAATAATGAAATGTAAATATATTAACGTCAATACCTCTGTACCTTTAAGGCAGAGTCTTAATTTAAAATAATGAAATGTAAATTTCTAAGGCGTTCTAGGTTTAAAGGTTCATTTATCTGTCTTAATTTAAAATAATGAAATGTAAATTTAATTTTACAGTATAAATACGGACGGGAGACAGGGTCTTAATTTAAAATAATGAAATGTAAATCAAGGACAATTAACTATTAAAACCGCTGGAGTATCAGTCTTAATTTAAAATAATGAAATGTAAATCTCAAAACGTTCAAAAAAGCTATAGATTTAGGGGCGTCTTAATTTAAAATAATGAAATGTAAATGCGTACAAAATGGTTTTCTATTCAGTCAGGTACGAGTCTTAATTTAAAATAATGAAATGTAAATCGTGCATATCAACGGATTGTTAAGTTCTAAAGATATGTCTTAATTTAAAATAATGAAATGTAAATTTTTTAATTCTTTAAATGCTGTTTTGGAATTGTTACGTCTTAATTTAAAATAATGAAATGTAAATGCACCAGAAGATGTTCAAGTGCAGATTTCTACTATCGTCTTAATTTAAAATAATGAAATGTAAATCTAATACGTCAGAGACAACGTTATCTAGTAACTATTGTCTTAATTTAAAATAATGAAATGTAAATTTTGCAAATTGAGAAGCTAATTTAGAACGTAATTTTGTCTTAATTTAAAATAATGAAATGTAAATAAAGAAGTTCGTCAAGTTTATCTTCTGTCGTTTGTTGTCTTAATTTAAAATAATGAAATGTAAATAAATACAGCATACAACGAAATTGCAGGACGTACTGGGTCTTAATTTAAAATAATGAAATGTAAATAGGAATTTCTCGTTTTTACCTGGCTTATCTGCTTTGTCTTAATTTAAAATAATGAAATGTAAATAAAGAAGTTCGTCAAGTTTATCTTCTGTCGTTTGTTGTCTTAATTTAAAATAATGAAATGTAAATTCGTTCCGCTCCTCACTCGCCAATTCTCTAATCTCTGTCTTAATTTAAAATAATGAAATGTAAATTCACGAGCGACAGAGCAGCAACGGACTTCACAACGAGTCTTAATTTAAAATAATGAAATGTAAATTTAGGTAACTTTCCAACGCTTGTAGCACAACATCTTTGTCTTAATTTAAAATAATGAAATGTAAATACGAAAAACGGCTCATTATTTACTAAAACTGTTCGAGTCTTAATTTAAAATAATGAAATGTAAATTGTCACAAGGCGAGTGGAAGAAAGCGAAAAAAATTGGTCTTAATTTAAAATAATGAAATGTAAATTGAAAAAACGTTTGGATCAATATCTTGCGAATCAGCGTCTTAATTTAAAATAATGAAATGTAAATATAGAATAAAAACTTTCGTAGCATTTAATCATAATTGTCTTAATTTAAAATAATGAAATGTAAATCTCTTTCGGAAGGATTTCAATTCCTTGTTCCTTCAAGTCTTAATTTAAAATAATGAAATGTAAATTTTCCAGTAGGTGGTGTAAACCCATTTTCAACATCGTCTTAATTTAAAATAATGAAATGTAAATGCGGATAGTGCTTACGGATTTGAAATTGCAACTATGTCTTAATTTAAAATAATGAAATGTAAATCACGATCCATGAGCATTTGATTCTGACTCTCCAAAGTCTTAATTTAAAATAATGAAATGTAAATACTCCAAAGAAACAATAAAAAGACGATTGTCCTAGGTCTTAATTTAAAATAATGAAATGTAAATCAACAAGCATCTAATATTTTCATCTACTCACCTTCTGTCTTAATTTAAAATAATGAAATGTAAATAGAATTGAATTTGAAATAGAAAAATTGGAGGAATCAGTCTTAATTTAAAATAATGAAATGTAAATCTGCTTTAGCAAGAGGTAACCACAAAGCCTTAGAGTCTTAATTTAAAATAATGAAATGTAAATAGACGAGATTTGGTAAATGCGATGGAGATGTTATTGGTCTTAATTTAAAATAATGAAATGTAAATAAGTTTGACAGGTATGGAAATTTCAAGTTGTTCGGGTCTTAATTTAAAATAATGAAATGTAAATTTTTTAAATTCGGGCACTGTCTCCATTTCTTTTTGGTCTTAATTTAAAATAATGAAATGTAAATTCAAATTAACAGACGTAAATATCAAGTTGTAGATGAGTCTTAATTTAAAATAATGAAATGTAAATATGTTCGGGAACAGGCGCAAGAATTATATTTGATACGTCTTAATTTAAAATAATGAAATGTAAATTTGCAAGTTATTTTCTGGATGATGAATACTGTAGCGTCTTAATTTAAAATAATGAAATGTAAATATCAATAAAAAAATTAGTAGTCAAGTCCATAATCCTGTGTAAAATACTATACAATGTTCTCACTGTTTTTTACTTGCCAAACTTAATATACTTTCTTGTCGAACTCAGCCATTCATCATGCAAGTCCATAAGGACTGCTCCAATTAATCGATTGGCTGAAGCATGGTTAGGAAAGATTCGAATGATTTTTTCTCTTCTGCGTACTTCTTGGTTCAGACGTTCAAGAAGGTTGGTGCTTTTCAGTCGGTTGTGAGAGTTACCCAAAACCGTGTATTGAAAGGCATCTTCGAAGCCATTATCTAAGGTTTCGCAAGCTTTTGTATATTTTGTTTGATCGATGTATTCATCTATGAGGCGATTTTTGGCCTCTCGTGCTAAATTGATATCTGTAAACTTAAAGATTCCTTTTACAGCTTCTCTAAAAGGTTTAGAGTTCTTCTTAGGAATCGTTGTAAAAATATTTCTTAAGAAGTGAACTTGACATCTCTGCCAACTTGCGTTGGTAAAGGATTTACGAATCGCAGACACTAAGCCTTTATGGGCATCAGAAATTACGAGTTCTGTTCCCCTTAAACCTCGTTCTTTTAAGTACTCAAAGAAGATGGACCAAGTATCATCACTCTCTTCGCTTTGAATCATAAAGCCAATGATTTCTCGGTCTCCATCTTCTGTAATTCCGATCGCAATATGGCAACTTTTAGAAAGGACCCTGTTATCTTCTCTAATCTTTATGTAGAGAACATCTGTCATCAAGTAAGGATAGTTTGTATCCGAAAGTGAGCGGTTCTGCCACTCGTTGACCATTGGGTCTAACTGTTCAGTCAGACTAGAGACAAAGGATTTAGAAACTGATTTACCACACAGTTCTTCAACGATTTTTGAGACTTTACGTGTTGAAACGCCTGAAACATACATCTCAAGCATTGAAGCGAGCAGCGCTTTTTCATTTCGCTGATAACGCTCAAACACCGTTGGTGAAAACTCGCCGTCACGTGTTCTGGGTACTCGTAATTCAAGAGTTCCAACGCGAGTCGTAAAGTCACGCTCGTAGTAGCCATTTCGTTGGCTTTGTCGGCTTTCAGATCGTTCATAGTCTTCAGCTTGAATGTATTCAGTTCGCTGGTTTTCCATCAATTGATTGAATACAGTGGTCAAAATGTTTTTAGAAACATCGTCTTTTACAGAATGTTCAATAATACTTTGAATCTCTTCGTTGTTCAGTGTAAAATGTACTTGGGTCATGTAAAGTCCTCCTAGGTATGTTTTTAGTGGTTAAAAACATTGTACCGTAAAAGGGCTCTTACATGGCCTTTTATCTTTTACACAATTATATGGACTTTATCAAATTAGTGCATACAATCATTACGATTAGTCTTAATTTAAAATAATGAAATGTAAATGTAGATTCCTTAGTCATAGCAACTGACAATGATTCTGTCTTAATTTAAAATAATGAAATGTAAATTTGAATCGTCTCAACTGTCAATATAGCCACTTGCTAGTCTTAATTTAAAATAATGAAATGTAAATCAAGCATATTCAAATACCTATTGGGAAAATACTTATGTCTTAATTTAAAATAATGAAATGTAAATATCAAAGAGTATGATGATGTCATGGATGCTTTGAGGTCTTAATTTAAAATAATGAAATGTAAATGAAAATATGTTTATCGTTTATGATGACACCATCAAGGTCTTAATTTAAAATAATGAAATGTAAATCAGTATCGAATCAAGTATAAAAACAGCGGAGCTTTTGTCTTAATTTAAAATAATGAAATGTAAATTTATAACTATAAGACGGTCTTTTACGTTTACCTTGGTCTTAATTTAAAATAATGAAATGTAAATTTTTTAGGATGGTCGTCTAACAAAGGAGAGATGAGGGTCTTAATTTAAAATAATGAAATGTAAATCTAAATCGGCTGGAAAAATTGGTATGATCAAACGTGTCTTAATTTAAAATAATGAAATGTAAATAAAATCAACGCTAAAATAAACACTCTTTTAGGGGACGTCTTAATTTAAAATAATGAAATGTAAATGTCAACATTTGCAAAAGCGTTTAGGACAGGTAAGCCGTCTTAATTTAAAATAATGAAATGTAAATTTTCTCGCTGTACTCATTTTCCTTTTCGGTTTAACGTCTTAATTTAAAATAATGAAATGTAAATACTATTCCAAATAACGCTTATGTACTTATTAGACAAGTCTTAATTTAAAATAATGAAATGTAAATAAGCAATTCGGGCATTCTTTGATTGGTTCGACGTCAGTCTTAATTTAAAATAATGAAATGTAAATTCTTGTAATCGGAAAGCCCAGCCTAAAGTGTTAAAAGTCTTAATTTAAAATAATGAAATGTAAATGTGAAAGAAAAACAAGAAGTGACGGCACTGATAAGGTCTTAATTTAAAATAATGAAATGTAAATTTATCATCAGCGTGGGGTTTTACTTATAAGATAAATGTCTTAATTTAAAATAATGAAATGTAAATTATTTTTCTGTTGGCTCAATCGTATATATCGCTAGGGTCTTAATTTAAAATAATGAAATGTAAATCTTCTTTAAGTGAATCTAGTGCTTCTAAAACATGTCGTCTTAATTTAAAATAATGAAATGTAAATCCGATTGCCAAATGCTTGTATCGTCAACGAAATAGTGTCTTAATTTAAAATAATGAAATGTAAATATTGTCAAAATAGTCAACGAATAGCTGATTGTTCTTGTCTTAATTTAAAATAATGAAATGTAAATGATAATCGAACATTAGTTAACAAATACATTTTTATTGTCTTAATTTAAAATAATGAAATGTAAATATCAAAAACAAAGACAAGAAAAGCTTGAATCGAAAGGTCTTAATTTAAAATAATGAAATGTAAATTAACTTAAAATATACACAAAACGGAACGGCAACAGGTCTTAATTTAAAATAATGAAATGTAAATAGTGATAAAAATTTCAATTTGGTTGAGTACATGCACGTCTTAATTTAAAATAATGAAATGTAAATGTTAAAACCAGTAAACTACCGGGCACCTCGTCAGGCGTCTTAATTTAAAATAATGAAATGTAAATACTTATAGAACGGTTGCGATATATGTCTAGGTATCAGTCTTAATTTAAAATAATGAAATGTAAATTAATGTTTCGAATAGCTAAATTAAAAATTAGTATTGGTCTTAATTTAAAATAATGAAATGTAAATACGTACAAACAAGATGTCGGGCGCAATGAGCCAAAAGTCTTAATTTAAAATAATGAAATGTAAATCAAATTATTGGGGCGTTAGTATCGGCTTTTACAGGTGTCTTAATTTAAAATAATGAAATGTAAATAAATGTGCAAGAAATTTTAGAGCAACATGATGTAGCGTCTTAATTTAAAATAATGAAATGTAAATCTGGCAGTCGGAGAGTTGTTAGCAGGGTTAATCGGCGTCTTAATTTAAAATAATGAAATGTAAATCGACATCATCTATAGCTTGATATTTACGTCTGTTAAGTCTTAATTTAAAATAATGAAATGTAAATTTTCGTATTTTGCGGTTAATGCTAACACTCTGACAAGTCTTAATTTAAAATAATGAAATGTAAATACGTGCTTGTAAAACTTGGTTGTCTGTTACATTTTTGTCTTAATTTAAAATAATGAAATGTAAATATATTTTCAGGAAGAGCATGCTCAAAGAAAAACGAGTCTTAATTTAAAATAATGAAATGTAAATGTGGAAGAAAGGGATAAATCAAGGGCTAATACTTTTGTCTTAATTTAAAATAATGAAATGTAAATTCCAGAACGACAAGGATGGGAGAGAGAATGGTATAAGCCTAATTCAAATTATTTCTGAAGAATGTCGCTTAGAAGAATTACCAATTGTCTATAATTCAAACTTTGGGCACACTGCACCAATCATGAGCTTGCCTATTGGTTGTACAATCGAAATTGATTGTATGAAAAAATCTTTAATTCTTCTTGAATCTCCAGTAAAATAACCAGTCCATTTAATTCTAAGTGGGCTGGTTAAATTTTAGGCTTTTTTATTTGCCGAAAATAATTTGTTTTTAGGCTTCAAATAACTAAATCCTTCGCCTTCTACTTCATGGACATTGATAACTGAAACAAAGGCTTTTTCATCTGTTTCGTGGACAATCCGTTTTACTTCAGAAATTTCACGTGGACTGACAACGATGTAAATGATATTTTTTGTTTGGTTTGAATAACCACCTTCACCATTGAAATAAGTTAAACCGCGTTCGAGTTGCTGCATTAATAAAGGCGCAATCTCTGGATTTTTATCAGACATGATTAAAATACCTTTAGCTGAGTAACCGCCATCCAAAATGGAATCAATGATTTTAGTAAAGACATAAGCGAAAATTAAGGTGTACATCATACGATTTAAATTGATATAAGATAATGAAAGAATCAAAATAATTACGTCAAAAATTAGTAATGACTTTCCAACAGAAATTCCAAAATTTTTCTCTACAATACGTGCGATAACGTCACTACCACCTGTTGTTCCCCCAACTTTATAAACCATTCCACTACCAATTCCTGTAATGACACCAGCTAGTAAAGCTACAATGAGCAAGTCGTGTTGTAAATCGATGACTAGTGGGATTTTTTGCCAAAAGCTTAACCAAAAAGATAAACCCACAGTTCCCAAGATTGTGTAATACAAAGCACGTTTACCTAAAATTCGTCCACCAATAATTATTAAAGGGATATTTAAAAATAATGTACTAATAGCTGGATCAATAGAAAATAAGGCGCGTAAAATTAACGTAATTCCTGTAATCCCGCCTTCTGCTAAGTCGTTAGGAATATTGAAAAAGACAATTCCAAATCCATAAATAGCTGTGCCTAGAAGAATAACGAAAATATCTCGAATGGTTCGAAATGAAAAAATTGCTTGCATGATGTTCCTCCTTATAAAATAATCGTTCTAAATGTAGCACGTAAAGATGGAACAGACAATAGTTCTTTTCTATGAATTCTTTTTACAATTTGTTAAGATAGAAAAGGAGAAATTTAGAGGAGTGGATCATTTTGGAGAATCAACGTTCATTAGCGTCGATGCAAGAAGAAGTCGATGCGTATATTCAACAATTTAAATCAGGTTATTTTGGCCCGTTAGCGCAAATGGCGCGTTTAACAGAAGAAGTTGGGGAATTAGCTCGAGAAGTTAATCATCATTACGGTGAGAAATCTAAAAAAACAACAGAAGCTGCCAAAACAGTCGCAGAAGAGCTAGGTGATGTTTTATTTGTGACAATGATTATGGCGAATTCTTTAGATATTGATTTGACAGAAGTTTTTGAAGAAAATATGGAAAAATTTAATCGCAGAGATAGCTATCGTTTTGAACGAAAAGATGGGAAACAACCTGCGGAAGATAAATGAGGTGAGTCGATGAAATTAAAGGTAATCCCTCAAGAATATCAAACAGCATTACCTATTTTGAAGAAAATTGAAGATGCAGGATTTGAAGCGTACTTTGTAGGGGGGAGTGTGCGTGATGTCTTATTAGGCCACCCTATTCATGATGTTGATATTGCGACTAGTGCTTTTCCTGTTGAAATTAAAGAAATTTTTCCTCGAACGATTGATGTAGGAATTGAACATGGTACGGTTTTAGTACTAGATGGTGATGAACAATACGAAATCACTACGTTTCGAACAGAATCAGCATATCAAGATTTTCGTCGCCCAGATCATGTTGAATTTGTTCGTTCGTTAGAAGAAGATTTAAAGCGTCGTGATTTTACAATCAATGCTTTTGCGTTGAAAGAAGATGGTGAAATTGTTGATTTATTTGATGGTTTAGTTGATTTGGAAAACAAAGTTCTACGTGCTGTGGGGAATCCTCATGAACGGTTTCATGAAGATGCGTTGCGAATGATGCGTGGCTTGCGTTTCGTTAGTCAATTAGGCTTTCAATTGGAAGCAGAAACATTTGCATCTATTTATGAGAATCATGCGCTATTGGAAAAAATTTCAGTTGAACGGATTAATATTGAATTTATCAAATTATTATTAGGGCGTTATCGCCAAGCAGGTCTAGAGATGTTTGTGGAAACAGAATGCTATATTTATTGTCCCCAATTACGTAGATTTGGTGAAGGCTTACTCCGATTTTCTGAATTAACTGATCGACAAATTGAAAAGGAAATTCATGCGTGGGTTTTGTTAATCGATCAATTAGGATTAGCAGAGACAGAAATTCGACCGTTTATGAAAGCATGGAAGTGTTCAAATGAAATTATTCGTACGACACAAGCTGTATTTACAGGATTACAATTTCGAAAAACACAGATGTTTACGAAGCAATTACTTTATACCTTAGGAGAAGAACAAGCGATTTTAACTGAAGAATTATTGCCCTATTTTGGATTAGATAATGATGTGGTTGCTGTTCAAGAACAATACCATCAATTACCGATTCATTCGTTGCATGATTTGGCAATTAGTGGACATGATCTCTTAGCGCATGTTAAGCGAAAACCTGGAAAATGGATGAAAGAAATCTTGACGCTTTGTGAGCAAGCTGTGGTAGAACAAGTAATTCCTAATGAGAAAAAAGAGTTGCTTAACTATGCAGCAGCTGCAATTGAAAAAAAAGAATGTTAAGAATTTGATGCACAATGAGAAAAACTAGTTCTTCTCATTGTGTATTATATTTACTAGAGACAATTGTTATGCTACACTAAGTATGTGGCATTTATTAACCAATAAGGTAAGGAGAGTTCAACATGGCTAGACAAATGAAAGCGTTAAAATTACTTTTCCGAAATGGAGAGACTTGGACAATCGATCGTCGTTACATTGGTGATTTATGGATCAAGCAAATTTCAACAAGTTTTGGTCGTATTAAAGGTAGTGACTTTGTAGAAATTCACCCATGTGAAGCATTTAAAATTGAAATCTTCCAAGAAGGCGATCATGTATCAACTCACGATATCAACTTAGGTGGTTTGGAATCAGGAATGTTTGCACGTGCCTTAAAATATGAAGATATCGAACGTATGGAAATATTATACGAAACAGGTCATCCTGATGTTATTTATTTCCCATACAAAGATAAATCAACTGATGGATTGGATAATGCATACCAATCAACAAAAATCAGTGAAAAAACTAAAAATCTTTACATTGTTATCGATCCAAAAAATACTGTAGATGATATCTACGGCAAACACTTCGAATAAACAACAGGCGAGAATTCTTTTTAGAATTCTCGTTTCTTTCTGAAAAAATATAAGGTGGAATGATATGGCAAAGAAAAAAAACAATACACCGACAAATACTGTTAAAGGGGTATTGTATTCACTTGTTGCGTTGCTTGTTTTCACGGCGACAGCTGGACAAATTGACTTGTCAAAAGTGGATTGGTCCGATCCAACAACTATTTTGGATGCGTTTGATGATACACCAAAACAGTTAGCAAATTATCCACAGCTTGATGCGTTACCAGAGTATGATGGTACAAATATTGTGGTGACACTAAATGACAATCATACGACGTTTACCGAACAAGAATTATCACTTGCCAATGGACCTTGGCAAACTTTTTCTCCGCTTGATTCTCTCAACCGTGTCGGGCCAGCAAATGCTCTATTACATAAAAGTATGATGCCTAAAGAAGAGCGAGGAGATATCTCAGGTGTGTATCCAACAGGGTGGAAGCAAAAGAAACTTGATGACGGCAAATGGCTATATAACCGCTCGCATTTAATTGCTTTCCGTTTTACTGGAGAAAATGATAATTGGCAAAACTTATTTACAGGTACGCAACAAATGAATCAAAAACCAATGAAAGAATATGAAGATAAAGTCGCCAATTATTTAAAAGAAACTTCCAATCACGTACGATATCGAGTGACACCTTATTTTAAAGGGGATGAACTTGTTCCTCGTGGTGTCCAGATTGAAGCACATAGTATTGAAGATCAAGGATTGTGTTTTAATATTTTTATCTACAATGTGCAAGACGGGTATAGTATTGACTATGCTACAGGGGATTCTAGAAAAGCATAAGACAGTCACGATTACAATGTGTAGTCGTGGCTGTTTTTTTTAAGCAAAATAAAAAACGCTAAATTCTGGTTAACCAAGAATTTCAGCGTTTAATCAAACTATTATTTAGTTTCACGATGTAAAGTAACTTTTCTTTCACGTGGGCAATATTTTTGTTTTTCCAAACGATCAGGGTTGTTACGTTTGTTTTTGTTTGTTAAGTAGTTACGTTCTTTACAAGAAGTACATTCTAATGTAATGTTTACGCGCATCTGTTTTCCCTCCCATATATCTAGAATATTCCAAGAACTCTCTCTCAGACCAAACTATAATATCACGTTTGGTCTGAGAAATCTAGCCTTTTTAGCAAATTTTGTTAAGTAATTTTACTTGACGATTCTTCGATGTTTAATTGGTGGTTAGTTATAGGCGGAACGTGGGTTCCATGTTAAAATAAAGGATGTGCGTAAGAGCTTGAATAGAGTTAAAGGAGTGTGAATTTATGGAAAAAACAGAACTTCGTCAGTCAGGGATTGCCACGCTAAAAAAACTGGCAGAGCAACCTAAAAAGAAGGCAAAGAAAGAAGAAATGATTTTAGCGCTCTTTTTTGCTTCACGGATTTGGAAAGAAGCGAACGTCATTGGTATGATTCGTTCTACCCCGTTTGAATTTAATACAGAACCGATTATGCAACGTGCTTGGGCTGAAAATAAGAGAGTTGTGGTTCCAAAGTCACTACCGAAGCGTCAGTTAGCTTTTTATGAAGTAGACGCGCGAACAGCTTATCGAACCACTAAATTTGGTGTAGATGAACCGATCAGCGCGTTACATGTTTCAAAAGAAGAAATTGATGTGTTACTTGTTCCAGGTATTATTTTTTCAAAAGATGGGTATCGAATTGGTTTTGGCGGTGGTTTTTATGATCGCTACTTAGCGGAATATAAGGGACGAACCTGTAGTTTAATTTTTTCGGAACAATTGAATAATGACTGGCAACACGATTCATTTGACCTTCCTGTTGCGCGAATTTTTACAGATACTTTTAAGGGAGTGACGTATGAATAATTTATCATTGAACCGTTTAAAACGAACGCCGTTTTTGACATATACTTTCTTGACAATTCAAGTTGTGGTCTATCTCTTAGCGTTTTTATTTCCCGGTTTATATTTGGAATTTCGAGGTGCGATGTTTGGCCCATTAGTCGTTCAAGGTCATGAATATTGGCGTTTTATTACCCCGATTTTTATCCACTATGGATTGATGCACTTTGCAGTAAATTCGGTTGTACTTTATTTTATGGGACAACAAATTGAAGCTATTTATGGACATACGCGTTTTTTTATTATCTATCTCATTAGTGGACTTACTGGAAATGCGATGAGTTTTGCTTTTAATCAAGCAGGTGTGCAATCTGCAGGTTCAAGTACATCATTATTTGGTTTATTTGGCGCATTTGTTATTTTAGGTGTGCATTTCAAAGGACATCCAGCGATTCAAGGAATGGTTCGTCAATTCACGCTATTTATTGGAATGAGTCTATTATTTGGTGTCTTTGACCGTTCGATTGATATGTGGGGACATATTGGTGGGTTAGTTGGTGGTCTGTTATTAGGAAACGTTTTAGGATTACCGAATAACGGCAAACGTTACTCGATTCATCTACGAATTATTTCCGGAATGATTTTAGCATTTTTGGTCATTTTTTGTATCGTGTACGGTTTCAAAAAGTATGAAATACTTGTATAATGTTTAGGAAGTGTCTTTATGGAAACTTTATATGATGTTCAGCAGTTATTTAAACAATTCGGTTTGTACATTTATGTGGGCAAACGTATCTATGACATTGAACTGATGGCAATTGAATTACAAAAGCTATTCGAAGCGCGGCTTATCGATCGAGAAACCTATTTTACAGCACGTGGTATTTTGAATCGAGAACATCGTATCGAAGAAAGCAGGGAGGATTTTTAAGATGGAAGAAAAGAAAATCATTGGGATTGATTTAGGTGGCACAACAGTTAAATTTGCGATTGTGACACTTGAAGGAGAAATCCAACAAAAATGGAGTATTGAAACAAATATTTTGGATGAAGGATCACATATTGTACCTGAAATTATTGAATCAATTAACCATCGTTTGAATTTATATGAGTTAAAAGCAGACGATTTTGTTGGTATCGGTATGGGAACTCCGGGAAGTGTTGACCGTGAAAATGGCACAGTTATCGGTGCATACAATCTAAATTGGAAAACATTACAACCTGTTCGTGAACAAATTGAAGCAGGAACTGGTATCCAATTTACGTTAGATAATGATGCGAACGTAGCGGCTTTAGGTGAACGTTGGAAAGGTGCTGGTGAAAATAATCCAGACGTTATTCTCATGACGCTAGGAACTGGCGTTGGTGGCGGTATTATTGCAGAAGGAAACTTGTTGCATGGTGTTGCTGGTTGTGCTGGTGAAATTGGTCACGTAACCGTTGATCCTCATGGTTTTGAATGTACATGTGGAAAAGTAGGATGTTTAGAAACAGTCGCAAGTGCCACGGGTGTGGTTCGTGTTGCACGTCAATTATCTGAGGAATATGCGGGTGATTCTGAATTGAAACGTCGTTTAGATGATGGACAAGATATTTCAAGTAAAGATGTCTTTGTACTAGCAGAACAAGATGATCCATTTGCGTTAATGGTTGTGGACAAAGTTTGTTTCTATTTAGGTTTGGCTTGCGGTAATTTAGGTAATACATTGAATCCATCAAGTATCGTTTTAGGTGGCGGTGTTTCGGCAGCCGGTGAATTTTTACGAAGCCGTGTAGAGAACTACTTCAATGAATACACATTCCCTCAAGTAAGAGAAAGTACACAAATCAAATTAGCACAGTTAGGAAATGATGCCGGTGTCATTGGTGCTGCGTCATTAGCTTTGCAATTTGTAAAATAGAAAGGTAGAAATGAAACATGGATCTTTTTAACACAATAACTCTGATTTTATTATTAGTTTTAATTTTCATGGGATTAAATTGGTTGTATTATTATATCCTAGGAAAACGTTCAGCGACAACTATCACCGAAGAGGAATTCCGTGAAGGGATGCGTAAAGCCCAAGTGATTGATGTCCGTGAAAAAAATGAATTTGACGCAGGTCATATTCTAGGTGCGCGTAATATTCCTTATACTGTTTTGGATAATTCAATTACAGCGATTCGCAAAGACCAGCCAGTATATCTATACGATCGCTCAAAAGCATTAAGTGTGCGTGCTGCGAATAAATTACGTAAACATGGCTACAAAGATGTGTATGTCTTAAAAGAAGGCTATGATGGCTGGACAGGAAAAACGAAAAAGAAAAATTAAACAAAAAAGAGGGACGATATCGTCTCTCTTTTTTTGCTATAGCGGACTCTTTTAAAGAAGTGCTTGATATAAAAAACTGTAGCAATCAGCCAATGAAGGCGACTGCTACAGTTTTTTTGATTATCTTGCGAAGCTTTTACGGTTTGCTTTACGGCGTTTTTCATCAATGATCGCTTCTTTTTCGTCGATTGGATCAATGACTTGTTTTTTTATTGTGGCAATCAAGCCGATTGTTGCTGCTGTTGTAGCAAGAGAACCTACAACAAATCCTGTAACAAATTTTTTCATTGTTCCTTCACCTCACTTCATTCATCTTACTTACATTATGAATGAAGTACGGGATTTTGCAAAGTAATATACTATATGAAATTATTTTAATAAATAAATTGAAAAAATTTAGTAAATGTTTTATAATGAGTTTACTAATAGCAAAAGGAGCCGATGACGAGATGGAGAAAATAGAAAAGGTTTTCAATGAAGTGTTTGAAAAAACAGCTGATGGCACATATTTTGCGCCTGGTCGGATTAATTTGATTGGGGAGCATACAGATTATAATGGAGGACATGTTTTTCCTGCGTCGATTACTTTAGGAACATATGGTGTCGCGAGCAAACGATCAGATAATCTGGTATGTCTTTATTCAGAAAATTTCCCAGAGGCTGGGGTCATTACTTTTTCATTGGATGACTTGGTTTATGATAAAGCGCATGATTGGGCCAATTATCCTAAAGGGATGATTCACTTTTTAAAAGCAGCAGGCTATACGATTGATTCAGGATTTAATGTGGTTTTTTATGGAAATATTCCAAATGGTGCCGGATTGTCTTCGTCTGCATCAATCGAACTATTAACAGGTGTTATCTTGGAAGATTTGTTCGATTTATCCATTGAACGTTTAGAATTAGTCAAAATTGGAAAACAAGTAGAAAATGAATTTATTGGTGTCAATTCAGGTATTATGGATCAGTTTGCAATTGGTATGGGAAAAAAAGACCATGCTTTATTATTAGACACTAATACATTACACTATGAAGTCGTGCCAGCCGCTTTTGGCGAATATGTGGTAGCCATTATGAATACAAATAAACGTCGTGAACTGGCGGATTCAAAATATAATGAGCGTCGTAGTGAATGTGAAGAAGCGCTTCGTCGTTTGCAAACAAAACTCACGATTCAATCGTTAGGTGAACTGGATGAAGCAACCTTTTTTGAAAATACAGCGGTAGTTGGTGACGAAACATTAATGAAACGTGCCAAACATGCAGTAACTGAAAATCAGCGAACATTGCAAGCACGTCAAGCGTTACGAGCTGACGATTTAGTGACATTTGGCAAATTATTAAATGCGTCGCACGCTTCTTTAAAAGAAGATTATGAAGTAACGGGTGCTGAATTGGATACTTTAGTTACCGCAGCGCAAAATTATCCGAGTGTTTTAGGTGCACGGATGACCGGTGCCGGTTTTGGTGGTTGTGCAATTGCTTTAGTCAAACAAGCAGATTGGCAAGATTTTGTTGTGACTGTTTCCCAAGAATATTTAGACAAAATTGGGTATGCGACGGATATTTATCAAGCAAGCATTGATGATGGTGCTAGAAAGTTATAAGATAGAACAAGAGAATTTAAAAGAAGAAAGCGAGGACAATCAATGTCTATTTTAGTCTTAGGTGGAGCTGGGTATATCGGTTCTCACGCAGTCGATCAATTAATTCAACGCGGGGAGGATGTTGTCGTCATTGATAACTTATTAACCGGACACCGTGCAGCAATACACCCCAACGCACGTTTTTATGAAGGGGATGTACGTGATAAATCATTTGTCACTAGTGTGTTTGACAAAGAAACAATTGCAGGAGTCATTCATTTTGCAGCTAGCTCTTTAGTGGGTGAGTCTGTGGAAAAACCACTGAAATACTTCAATAATAATGTGTATGGGATGCAAGTGCTTTTAGAAGTCATGCAAGAACATGACGTGAAACACATTGTCTTTTCATCAACGGCTGCAACTTATGGCGAACCAGAAGTCACTCCAATTGCGGAAACAACCCCAACAAATCCCAAGAATCCATATGGGGAAAGCAAATTGATGATGGAAAAAATGATGAAATGGTGCGATAACGCGTATGGAATGAAATATGTTGCGTTGCGTTATTTCAATGTAGCTGGTGCCAAAGCGGATGCCTCTATTGGCGAAGATCACACGCCAGAAACGCATTTAGTGCCAATTATTTTACAAGTTGCATTAGGGCAACGGAAGGAATTGTCTATTTTTGGCGATGATTACAATACACCGGATGGGACTTGTATTCGTGATTATGTGCATGTGGAAGATTTAATTGCCGCTCATTTATTAGCTTTGGATTATTTAAAAGCAGGAAATGAAAGCAATGTCTTTAATTTGGGTAGTAACAACGGGTATTCGGTGAAAGAAATGTTGGATGCTACGCGTGAAGTGACGAAAAAAGAGATTCCAGCTGTTGTCGTTCCTCGTCGTGCTGGTGACCCAAGTACATTAGTCGCTTCAAGTGACAAAGCCAAAGAAATATTAGGTTGGGAACCGGCTTATACGGATGTGAAAAAAATCATTGAGACTGCTTGGAACTGGCATGTCAGCCATCCAAATGGGTATGAAGAATAGGAGTTGAAGGTATGTTAAGTCAAACAATTGCTGATTTTACAACACTTGCAATTGCAGCAGGTGGTTGGATGGAAATGGATCGTTTGTATTTACACAATCGTATCTTAGGGATGATTGGTGAAGATCAATTAGACGAATTTGATGTCCATCCTGTCACACGCCCCTCAACCGAATTATTAGATGAATTAGTAGCCACCGCACAAAAAAATCACGTCATTGATGATACCTTATCAGCGATTGAAATTTTGGAAGGCGAATTGATGGATTTCTTAACACCACCACCGTCTGTTGTCAATGCTTTTTTTGCGCAACATTATGCTAATGATCCACAAGAAGCAACGGATTATTTTTTTGAGTTATGTAAAAATAATGATTACATCAAAACACGGGCGATTGCTAAGAATATTTATTTTCCAGTTGAGACACCCTATGGTGAATTAGAAATTACGATTAATTTATCTAAACCTGAAAAAGACCCCAAACAAATTGCTGCAGAGCGTCATGCAGTTACAAGTAATTATCCGAAATGTATGCTTTGTATGGAAAATGAGGGCTACAAAGGACGCGTAAATTATCCCGCACGAACCAATCATCGCATTATTCGTATGAATTTAGATGGCGAATCTTGGGGCTTCCAATATTCCCCTTATGCGTATTATAATGAACATTGTATTGTGTTATCAGAAGAACATCGTCCGATGGAAATTAGCGAACAAACTTTTGCACGCTTGTTGCAAATTGTGGAAGTATTACCGCATTATTTTGCTGGCTCAAATGCTGACTTACCAATTGTGGGTGGTTCTATTTTGTCGCATGACCATTATCAAGGAGGCAATCATACTTTTGCGATGGCGAAAGCACCAATTGACCGCTTGTTTGTCCTGAAAGATTATCCCACAGTAGTAGCGGGAACAGTTAAATGGCCAATGTCGGTTATTCGCCTCCAAGCAACAGATAAAGCATTGTTAATTGATGCTGCCACACATGTCTTAGAAACATGGCGCAATTATTCTGCACCAGAATTAAATATTGTGGCATTTTCTGAAGATGGTACACAGCATCATACGATTACACCGATTGCTCGTAAAAAAGGGGATTTCTTTGAACTAGATTTGGTCTTGCGTGATAACAATGTATCTGAAGAATACCCAGATGGCATTTTTCATCCTCATCAAGATGTCCACCATATCAAAAAAGAAAATATTGGTTTAATTGAAGTGATGGGCTTAGCTATTTTACCGCCACGTCTTGAAAAAGAGTTACAAGAGGTAGAAAAATATTTATTAAATCAAGACAATGAATTAGCCGAAAGCCATCGTCCATGGGCAGAGCGTATGAAAGCATCCTATACGTTCTCGACTGAAAACGTACGAGAAGTAATGGAAAAAGAAATCGGCAACATTTTTACACGCGTGTTAGAAGATGCTGGTGTCTTTAAACGTGATGACCAAGGACAACGTGCTTTTGAAGCCTTTACCCAAACACTTTAAATCAAAGGAGGAGAGATCGTGGCAACGATTAAAGATATTGCAGATAAAGCAGGAGTCTCTCCTGCAACGGTCTCGCGTGTCCTCAACTATGATCCGGACTTATCTGTAGGCCAAGAGACTAAGCAGAAGATTTTTGAAGCAGCCGAGTCGCTGAATTATACAAAGCATAAGAAAAAACGTCGCGAACAACTCGTTATCCGTTTAGTACAATGGCACGATACTGCCGAAGAGTTAGCAGATTTGTATTATTTAGCGATTCGCTTAGGAATTGAGAAAAAAGCCGAAGAATTAAACATTTTGTTATTAAAAGAGCCGTTAGATCAATTGTCAGAAACAACTGCTGCAGGAACGATTGCATTAGGTAAATTTGATCCGAAGCAAATTCGTTTATTAGAAAAATTAGCAGGGACGTTATTATTTGTAGATACGAACGATACGATTCATGGTCATGATTCGCTAGTGGTTGATTTTACACAAAGTATCGAACAAGTGATTGATCATTTTATTCAAGAAAAACATGAAAAAATTGCTATTTTATCAGGCATTGAATACACAAAGCGAAGCAACTATGAAATTGCTGATCCACGTTTTAAGGCATTTAAAGAACGTTTGACACAGTTGAAACTTTACCGTGAAAATTACCATCTTCAAGGTACGTTTACCGTAGAAGGCGGCTATCAAGCGATGAATCAATTTTTAGCAAAAGAAAATGACTATCCAACGGCATTGTTTGCTTCAAGCGATGCGCTGGCCATTGGAGCGATGCGAGCTATTCAAGAACATGGGTTAAGTATTCCAGAAGACATTTCTGTGATTGGCTTTAATGATGTGAGTGTCGCAAAATATGTGAGCCCAGCATTAACTACGATTCGTGTTTATACCGAATGGATGGGTGAATTAGCAGTTTTAACCTTAGTTGATTTAATTAAAGAACAACCACCTGTTTCTAAACGAATCGTTTTAGCAACGGAATTAATTTTACGTCAATCAACATTGAAAACAAACGAGAGTCTGTAAAGGACTCTTTTTTGTTTTAGGGAGAAACGTTAGTCTCAATGCGAACTTTTGTGGTAAAATATGAAAGAACTTGAATAAGGTAGGGAATAAAAATGAAGATACTTGCAATAGATACATCGAATCAAACGATGGCAGTTGCAGTGACAGAAGACCAACGTCTATTGGGACAACTGCAAACAACTGTCAATAAAAACCACAGTAAAACATTGATGCCAGCAATTGAAACACTGATGCGAGAGCTTGATTTAACACCACAAGCATTGGATCGCATTGTCGTTGCTCAAGGGCCAGGTTCGTATACTGGTTTGCGCATTGGGGTAACCACAGCCAAAACTTTAGCAGATACATTAAATATTGAATTGGTTGGTGTGTCTAGTCTAGCAACAGTTGCTGGCAATTGTGTTGGTCGCAATGAATGGATTGTACCGCTTTTTGATGCACGTCGCCAAAATGTCTATGCTGGAGCCTATCAATGGCAACAAGGACAATTAGTCAACGTATTGCCTGAGCAACACATTGCTTTAGACGCCTTATTGACAAAATTACAAGGACAAGAAGTTTATTTTGTTGGGGAAGATGTCCAAAAATTCCAAGAAATCATTGCGGAAAAAATCCCTACAGCAATTTGTAATACCGTCTTAGCTTGGAATTATCCAAGTGGCGTTGTATTAGCTGAATTAGGGAAACAAGCACCGGTAGTGGACGCCCATCCTTTTTTACCAAATTATTTAAAACGTGTGGAAGCTGAAGAAAAATGGTTAGAATCCCACGAAATTGGAGAAGAAAGTTATGTTGAAAAGATTTAAAGCTTTTCTTTCTTTTTTACGTGAACAAAGTGATTATCTAGAAAAGACTGTGACGTTGGATGATAAAACCTATCATTTTCGTGAAGTCTTTCCAAAAGATATTAAAGCATTAATGCATGTCCAACAGTTGGTTTATAAAGAATACCAACCATGGCATCGTGGTGCGTTTTTATCAGAGTTGTATTCGATACACATTCATCGCTATTTGTGCGTATCTGTCCATAAAAAAATTATCGCTTTTATTGGTATTCGTGTCGTCGGTAGTGATGCGCACATTACCAATATTGCCGTTATCCCGACTTATCAAAACAAAGGATTAGGCAAGCAATTATTGGCAGAAGCAGAAATGTTTGCCCGTCAGCATGGGTGTCAAACGATGTCGTTGGAAGTTCGTATCAGTAATAGTGGTGCGCAACGTTTGTATACAACATTCGGTTATACAACGCGCCAAGTTTTGACAGAATATTATAGTGAAGGCAATGAAGATGCCTTAGATATGGTGAAACAATTAAAATGAAAATAACGAGCAAGCATTTTTTTGAGACAACTGCATTAGCAACCGAATTGCATCAAGTCGCAGAAAATAGTTACACATACGGTTCGCCGTGGACGGTGGATCAGTTTATAGCAGATATTCGCAATGAGCAAAGCGAATACCTAATTTTAGAAAAAGCGCATATTGCCGGTTTTTTAGGCTACCATCAGTTTTTAGATGAAATGGAAATTTTTAATTTAGTTGTCCATACAGATGAAAAACATCAAGGATTAGGCGCAACGTTGTTAAAAGAATTATTTCGAGTAGCCGAAGAAGATCAAATGAGTCAAATTTTGTTAGAAGTACGCGTGTCAAATTTTTCTGCACAAAATCTCTATTTGAGTCATGGTTTTGAAATTATTGCGCGTAGAAAAAATTACTATCAAGCACCGGTTGAAGATGCCTTGATTATGATAAAGAAAGTGAGGCCAACGTTGGTCAAATGAGAGAATTGATTTTAGCAATTGAAAGTAGTTGTGATGAGACAAGTGTGGCAGTAATTGAAGATGGTGCCATTATTTTAAGTAATATCGTTGCATCACAAATTAAAAGTCACCAACGATTTGGTGGCGTGGTACCTGAAGTGGCAAGTCGTCATCATGTCGAGCAAATCACGTTGTGTATTGAAGAAGCTTTAGCAGAAGCCGATGTGTCGATTGATGAGTTATCAGCGGTTGCAGTGACGCAAGGTCCTGGGTTGGTAGGGTCATTATTAATAGGGATTTCTGCAGCAAAAGCGTTCGCTTGGGCGCATAACTTACCATTAATTCCAGTCAATCATATGGCAGGGCATATTTATGCGGCACGTTTTGTCCAACCTTTGATATTTCCTTTAATGGCCTTATTGGTTAGCGGCGGACATACAGAGTTAGTCTTAATGGCTGAAGATGGTTCGTATGAAATTGTCGGGGAAACACGAGATGATGCTGCCGGAGAAGCGTATGATAAAGTCGGACGTGTTCTTGGTTTACCTTATCCAAGCGGCAAAGAAATTGACCGATTGGCGCATATTGGGAGTGACACGTATCATTTTCCTCGTGCGATGATTCATGAAGATAATTTTGATTTTAGTTTTAGTGGATTGAAAAGTGCCTTTATTAATTTGGTGCATAACGCAGAACAGCGCGGCGAAGAACTATCTACAGAAAATTTAGCCGCCAGTTTCCAAGCAAGTGTCATTGATGTCTTAGTGAGTAAAACATTACGTGCTTGTCAAGAATATCCAGTCAAACAATTGGTGGTGGCTGGTGGTGTTGCTGCCAACCAAGGCTTACGTCAAGCGTTAGAAGAAGCAGTAGAGCAACTTCCGGATTTGACCTTAGTTATTCCACCGCTACGCTTATGTGGCGATAATGCGGCTATGATTGGTGCAGCTGCACATGTTGAATTGGCGAAAAACCATTTTGCGGATATGTCGTTGAATGCTGTTCCCAGTTTAGCATTTCCTACAAAAAAAGTATAACTTGCAAAAAGACAAGTCTCCCTACTTATAGGAAAGACTTGTCTTTTTTAGACAACAATCGCTTCTTCTTTAAATAACGTTTTTGTTGCACGATAAATACTTAATGCAGTTTGCGATTGATTCATCGTGTACAAATGAATCCCAGATGTGTCTTGTGTCACTAAATCGACAATCTGATCAATGGCGTAGGCTAAACCAGCTGCACGCAGTGATTCTGGATCGTGCTCATATTTTTCTAAAATCGCAATGAATTTACGGGGAAGAGCCGTTTTGGTTGTTTTGATTAAACGCAACGCTTGATTACGATTAACAATGGGCATAATCCCCGCATAGATAGGGACATCAATGCCGACAATATCACAATTTTCGCGGAAACGGTAAAAAATATCGTTATCAAAGAATAATTGAGTAATTAAATCGTCACACCCACTATCAACTTTTTTCTTTAAATTCTGTAAATCTTCCACACGATTTTTTGCTTCTGGATGTACTTCTGGATGACAAGCGCCACTGATTTGGAAGGCGGGTTCTTCTTCTTTAATGAAATGAATCAAATCACTCGCATGTCTGAAATCTTCCAAAGGTGGTTTGTCTGCATAAATATCGCCGCGTAATGCTAAAATACGGTTGGTATTGGAACGTTTTAAAATATTAATGGCTTCCCGAATATCTTCTTTTGAAGAATACGCTGCCGTCAAATGAGCAATGCTAGGGACGTTCAATGTTTTTTGAATGTAACCAGCTAACTTTAATGTCGTCGTTTTTAAATCAGCATTTTTATTGCTACAAGTCACACTGATGAAATGCGGACCTAAGTCCTGCAATTCATCCAGTGTGTCCAAAAGCAACTCGTTTGACGTCTTTGTGTTGGGTGGGAAAATTTCAAAAGAAAGGGAAGGACGTTGTCTTTCCGCGTTATCAGTCATTTACAAGCCCCTCTCTTACTTCTTTTGCAGCTAATACTAAGTTTTCTAAACTTGCGTATGTTTCTTTTTCACCACGTGTTTTTAAACCGCAGTCAGGGTTTACCCAAACTTTGTCCGTTGGGATTTTTTCTAAAATCTTGCCAATCGTTTGTTTAATTTCTTCTACAGAAGGGATACGTGGTGAATGAATATCGTACACACCAGGACCAACTTGTGTTTGGAAATTGTTGCGATTTAAAGCATCTAATAAGGCTAAGTTTGAACGAGAAGCTTCGAAACTAATCACGTCTGCATCCATATCATCAATTGCTTGAATGATATCTTCAAACTCGCTATAGCACATATGTGTATGAATTTGGGTTTCTGGTTGCACTTTGCTATGAACAAGTCGGAAAGCAGGGATTGCCCAATCTAAATATTCACTGTACCAATCCGTTTGACGCAATGGTAATTTTTCACGTAACGCAGCTTCATCGATTTGGATAATACGAATACCATTCGCTTCTAAATCTAAAACTTCTTCTTGGATAGCTAAAGCTAATTGATATGTGCTGTCTTTAATTGAGATATCTTCACGTGGGAATGACCAGTTCAAGATAGTTACGGGACCTGTTAGCATCCCTTTCACAATTTGTTCTGTTTTGCTTTGGGCATATTTTGACCATTGGACTGTGATGGCTTTGGAACGAGCGATATCGCCCCAGATAATGGGTGGTTTCACCCCACGAGTACCATAAGATTGTACCCAACCGTTTTTAGAGAATAAATACCCATCTAATGCTTCGCCAAAGAATTCCACCATGTCATTGCGTTCAAATTCACCATGGACTAAAACATCTAAACCGATTTTTTCTTGGAAAGCGATACAGTCATCAATTTTCTTCGCGATAAATGCATCGTATTCTTCTTGCGTAATTTCTCCACGTTTAAATTTCCCACGAGTGATTTTAACTTCTTTTGTTTGTGGGAAAGAACCAATAGTTGTCGTTGGTAAGTTTGGTAATTTCAACAAGTCTGTTTGTAATGCTTCACGTTCATCAAAAGCAGGTAAACGAACAAAGTCAGCGTCTGTTAATTGGGCAATTTTTTCTTGTAGTGCTTTGTTTGCAGTAATACGTTCCTGTTTGAAAATACGATTGTTTTTCTCGATTGCTGCTTGGTCAGTTTTGTCTAGCGCGACTAATTCTGCTAATTTTTCTTTCGCAAAAGCAAAATATTGTTTGATTTCATCTGAAAAAACTTCATTTTCAACAGAATATGGCACATGTAGTAACGAACAAGAAGTGCTTAATACGACATTTTTTGGTAATTTCGCTAATAAATCAAAAGTACTTGTATAGTTGTTTGTCCAAATATTTTTTCCATTAACGATACCAGCAAATAATTTTTTATCTTCTGGGAAGGGAGTGTTCGTGATTAAGTTTAACGTTTCTTTTCCTTCGACAAAATCTAACCCAATTCCATCAAAGTCTAAGGCAATAACTTCTTCGTAAATGTCACGAATATCACCAAAATAAGTTTGTAATAAGACATTTAGACCATTTTTGTTGGCTAATAAAGTTTGGTAAAATTCTTTGAAACGAGCAATGTCTTCAGCCGTTAAATCTAAAACTAATCCTGGTTCATCAATTTGAATCCATTCCGCACCTGCTGCTGCAAGTTTTGTGAAAACTTCTTGATAAGCGGCTAATAAATCCGTCGCAAAATCAGCACTACTTGTCCCATCGTGGTATTGACCTAATTGTAGTAACGTAAATGGTCCTAAAATAACCGGACGTGTTAGGATACCCAATTCTTTGGCTTCTAAAAATTCATCGACAATTTTCGTCGTGTTCACTTGGATGTTAGTTGTTTTTTCAAATTGAGGAACCAAATAATGGTAGTTTGTATTGAACCATTTTTTCATTGGTAGGGCATGAACATCCCCTTTTTCCCCTTGATAACCACGAGCTAAAGCAAAATATTCTTCTAACTCGTCAAAGTCTAAATCTTTTACTTTTTTAGGAATAATATTAAATAAGACCGATGTATCTAATGTATTGTCATAGAAAGAAAAATCATTACTTGGAATTTGATCGATGCCAGCGTCTTTAATAACGTTCCAATGTTTTTGACGCAATTCTTTTGCAAAAGCTTTTAAGTCATCTGCTGAAATTTCATTTCTAAAATATTTTTCTGTTTCAAATTTTAATTCTCTAAATTCACCTAAACGGGGAAACCCGATAATTGTTGTTGTCATTCACCAACACTCCTTTTTTTGTGTTGAAGATAATGTATCACGAAAGAAAAAAGTTTGATAAGTGAAGATTTCTATGGTAGGTTATAAATGAAATCTATAACCTGTAGTGTTTATATAAGGAGGAACAATGATGAGGATTCAGCAATTAGAATATTTAGAAAAAATCGTGGCATTAGGTTCAATGAATGAAGCAGCTAAAGCTTTATATATGACCCAACCTAGTTTATCAAGTGCGATTAAAGAATTGGAAAATGAAATGAATATCCAAATTTTGGTACGAAGTAAAACAGGTGTGCGTTTAACAGAAGAAGGGCGTGAATTCATGTCTTATGCCCAACAAATCATGGATCAAGTCCAGTTATTGGAAGAAAAATATAAAGATACACGTCCGCGAAAACAAACCTTTTCTGTCTCTGCCCAGCATTATGCGTTTGTGGTTCACGCATTTGTTGAATTAATTAATAGTTTGGATGTTGAAGAATACCAATTTAAATTACGAGAAACAGAAACGGAAAATATTTTAGAAGATTTAAGTCGTTTTAAAAGTGAGTTAGGTATTTTGTATTTAAATTCGTTTAATGAAAAAGTGATGATGAAATTATTTAAAGAACGAGAATTAGTTTTCCAACCATTGTTTCGTGCCAAACCACATGTATTTGTGAGCAATACATCACCACTTGGGCAAAAAGAATTAGTGGAATTAGCTGATTTAGAAGATTATCCATATTTATCTTATGAACAAGGTGAACGGAATTCATTTTATTTTGCGGAAGAAATTTTAAGTACCTTAGAACATCGCAAAGACATTAAAGTTAGCGATCGTGCAACGATTTTTAATCTGATGGTAGGCGTGAATGGTTATACAATTAGTTCAGGCGTTTTGAGTAAAAAATTAAACGACGATAAAATTATTGCAGTTCCCTTAAATGTCAAAGATGAAATGACTATTGGCTATTTAAAGCATAAACAAAAGGAATTATCACCTATCGCTCAACACTATCTACAAATGCTAGAAGATCACATTCAAGGGTATGGTTTTGAAATTTTATAAACAATAGTTGCATGTATCGATTAATAAGTGTATATTTATTCAAAAGAATGTCAGTCTCCTTCATATATGGAAATGAACAAAAGTAGAAGGATATCTGGAAGACAACTGAGGAGTGAATGATCGTGGGAAATTATTTATTTTCAAATTATGCAAGAAAACCTTTTGAAATTATGGAAGGAGATGGTTGCTATGTCACAGATAATCAAGGGAAAACGTATTTAGACTTTACTAGTGGAATAGGTGTGATGAACTTAGGTTACAATCAACCGAAATTAAATCAAGTTTTAGCTGAACAAGCGCAAAAAATTTGGCATACACCGAACCTTTATGATAATCATTTGCAAGAAATCGTGGCAGAAAAACTAATTCAAAACAAAGATTATTTGGCTTTTTTCTGTAACTCAGGAGCCGAAGCAAACGAAGCAGCCATTAAATTAGCCCGAAAAGCAACCGGAAAATCACAAATTATTACCTTTACAAATTCATTTCATGGACGAACGTATGGTGCGATGTCAGCGACTGGTCAACCTTCGATTCATGCAGGTTTTGAACCGCTAGTTCCAGGATTTGTTTATGTGCCTTATAATGATTTTGCAGCGCTAGAAGCAGAAGTAACTGATCAAACAGCAGCGATTATGTTGGAATTAATTCAAGGAGAAGGTGGTGTCACAGTCGCTGATTCAGAATGGATTCAGCAAATTGCGACTCTTTGCCAAGAAAAAAATATTCTATTGGTGATTGATGAGGTGCAGACGGGAATTGGACGAACAGGCAGTCTATTTGCTTTTGAACAGTTTCAAGTGACACCGGATATTTTTACTTTAGCAAAAGGGTTAGGGAATGGTTTTCCTGTGGGCGCGATGCTAGGAAAAACAGAGTTGGGCGAACATTTTGGACCAGGAAGTCATGGAACCACATTTGGTGGCAATAAATTAGGTATGGCTGTGGCAAGTGAAATTTTAGAGGAGTTGTCTTCTGAATTGTTGGTTGCTAGTCAACAAAGAAGCCAGCAGTTATTTTCAGGACTAGCCGAAATTAAATCAGATAAAATTCGTGAAATTCGCGGAAAAGGGTTAATGATTGGTATTGAATTGGATCCAGAGGTTTCTGTCAATGATATATTAGAAGCCTTAGAGATAGAAGGACTATTGGCGTTACGAGCTGGTACCAATACGTTACGTTTATTACCGCCGTTGACGATTTCTGAAGCAGAAATCACTTTGGGAGTGGAGAAATTAAAAAAAGTATTCACTAAATAAGTCAAAAAAGAGTTGTTTGATCGATAGGAACAACTCTTTTTTTGTATAAAAATGTAGGGAATATTCGTCTTTTTACATATATTTACAAAAAAATACGTATTTTTTTATAAAAAACCATTGACCTTTAACCAATAACTCTCTATAATTCTAATTACTTTATAAAAGGAGTGAAGAGGATGAAAGCAGCAATCGTTGGTGTAACAGGATATACAGGGATAGAATTAGTACGTCTAATCCATCAACATCCCTCGTTAACATTGGGGACATTACATAGTCATTCAATGCATAAAAACTCAATTTCTGAGTTATATCCACACTTACAACAGCTTTGTGAGCAAGAAGTGGAAGCTTACGATGCAGAAAAAATTATGGAAAATAATGATTTAGTCTTTTTTGCCACTCCTTCAGGAATTAGTAAAGATCTTGTTCATGAATTTGTTGCCAAAGATTTTCCAGTCATTGATTTATCTGGGGATCTTCGCTTAAAAGATTTAGAAAGTTATCAAAGATGGTATAAAAAAGAACCGACGACACAAGAGATTGTTGATCAAGCAGTGTATGCTTTACCTGAATTTTCACCAATTAAAGGAAATTTATTATCAAATCCAGGATGCTATGCAACAGCGGCAATTCTTTCATTAGTCCCCTTAATTCAAGCACAACTTATTGCGTTAGATACAATTATTTTAGATGGAAAATCAGGATTATCTGGTGCCGGGAAACAATTATCCGATAGCAGTCATTATGTGACAGTCGATGAAAATATGACCATGTATAAATTAAATCAACATCAACATATTCCAGAAATTATTCAATATTTACAATCATTTGATGCAGATTTAACCACACTTCAATTTACTACTAGCTTAATTCCAATTAAGCGTGGAATTTTTATGACCCTTTATGCGAAAGTCAAAGAAGGTGTCACGAATGAACAAATTCAGCAAGCATTTGATGTTTATCAAACAAAACCATTTGTACGTGTACAATCAAATGGAAGATTACCAGAATTACGACAAGTCACCGGAACGAATTTTTGTGACATTGGTTTTGATTTAAATGAAGAAAATCAAACATTAACCGTGGTAGCAGTTATCGATAATTTGATGAAAGGTGCTGCTGGTCAAGCAATTCAGAATTTTAACTTATGGGCGGGACTTGATGAAACTTGTGGTTTGACACAAGTACCATTGTTCCCGTAAGGAGCGAACGATATAGATGGAGAAAATTAAAGGTACGATTGCCAGTCCGATAGGGTTTCATGCAGATGGCATTCATTGTGGGTTAAAAAGAAAAAAATTAGATCTAGGTTGGATTTATTCAGATGTCCCAGCAAGCGTTGCGGGTGTTTTTACAACAAATCAAGTACAAGCTGCACCGATTAAACAAAGTAAAGAAGTTATTCAAGGTGGGAAAATTCAAGGGATTCTCGTAAATTCTGGCAATGCCAATGCGTGTACTGGAGAAGAAGGACTTGCAAATGCCAAGCAAATGCAAGTGTTAGCGAGTGAAAAACTAGGGATTGATGCTTCATTAGTAGCGGTCGCTTCAACCGGTGTGATTGGTCATCAGCTGGAAATGGAAAAAATCGTGGCAGGCGTGGAGATGTTGCATCAATCGGATGCACAGCAACCGGAAAATTTCCAAAAAGCTATTTTAACGACAGATACAACCGAAAAGGCGGTTACTGTTACGGCAGAGATTGATGGTAAACAAGTCACCGTTGCTGGATGTAGTAAAGGTTCTGGCATGATTCATCCCAATATGGCAACGATGTTAGGGTTTGTGACTACAGACATTGCGATTTCATCTGAGTTATTACAAACTTTATTAAAAGAATTAACGGAAGTTACCTTTAATCAAATTACCGTTGATGGTGATACGTCAACCAACGACATGGTGGTTGTGATGGCAAATGGTTTGGCGAAAAATGTAGAAATTACAGAAAAAAATACGGCATATTTAGCATTTAAAGAAATGCTACGTGTGGTACTGACCGAATTAGCGAAATTAATTGCCAAAGATGGTGAAGGTGCCACGAAATTAATTGAAGTTGATGTGACGGGTGCCCAGTCTGCAAGCGATGCTCGTATGATTGCTAAATCAATTGTGGGTTCTATGTTAGTGAAATCAGCTATTTTTGGTAAAGATCCCAACTGGGGGCGCATTTTATGTGCGATTGGTTACAGTGGCATTTCTTTTGATCCAACAAACGTTACGATCGAACTAGCAGGATTACCTGTTTTTAAAGCGGGCGAACCGCTTGAGTTTGATGCAGAACAAATGGAAGACAATTTAAGTGAAGAAGAAATTAAGATTGGCGTGTATTTAAATGAAGGAACATCATTTGGTCAAGCATGGGGCTGTGATTTGACTTATGACTATGTCAAAATCAATGCACTTTATAATACGTAGGAGGAAATGAATATGAAAACAATCGTAGTAAAAATGGGCGGCGTTGCTTCAGACAATTTAAATGATGCGTTTTTTCAAAAAATTTCTTCTTGGCAAAATCAAGGCTATCGCGTCATTATTGTGCATGGAGGGGGACATTACATTTCTAAAATGATGGATATTTTAGGAATTAAAGTCGAAGTAAAACAAGGTTTGCGTGTTACTTCTGAAAAAACTTTAGAAATCACTCGTATGGTATTATTAGGACAAGTCCAACCGATGATTACCACACATTTTCAACAAGCTGGTTTTCCTACGCTTGGAATGAATGCCGGGTGTGATCAATTGATTCAAGGAAAAATTATTGATGAAGAAAAATTAGGATTTGTTGGTGAAGTCACCGCTGTCAATAGCGCATTATTAAATACATTGATTGAAAAACATCATATTCCAATTATTGCCCCATTAGGGATTACAGAATCGGGTCAATGGTTGAATATTAATGCTGATGAAGTAGCTTGTAAAGTTGCGGCAAGTATTAAAGCCGAAAAATTATATTTATTAACCGATGTACCTGGAATAAAAAAAGAATCGGAATGGTTAAAAGAAATTTCAGTAGAAGAAATTTCTCAATTAAAAACAGACAAAGTTGTTACTGGCGGCATGTTACCAAAATTAGACAGTGCACACAAAGCCTTGTTAGCAGGAGTGAAATCAGTTTTTATCAGTAATACAATTGATTCATTTGGCACGGAAATCAAAGCAGTGTGTTGAACGAAACGGGGGGAAAAGATGGAATTTCAAGGAAAGAGTTTTTTAGCAGAGAAAGATTTTACGCAAGCGGAATTGCAGTATTTAATTGATTTGTCACAACATCTGAAAAAACTAAAAAAACAAGGGATTGTGCATCGGTATTTAGAAGGGAAAAATATCGCCTTATTATTTGAAAAAACATCGACACGAACACGGGCTGCTTTCACAGTTGCTGCCGTTGATTTAGGTGCACATCCAGAATTTTTAGGCGCAAACGATATTCAATTAGGGAAAAAAGAATCCGTAGAAGATACAGCCAAAGTATTGGGCAGTATGTTTGATGGCATTGAATTTCGTGGTTCAAGTCAACAAGTAGTAGAAGCTTTGGCAGAACATGCGGGAGTCCCTGTGTGGAATGGTCTGACGGATGAATGGCATCCCACACAAATGATTGCCGACTATTTAACCATTCAAGAAAGCTTTGGAAAAGTCAAAGGAATTAATCTGGTTTATTGTGGTGATGGACGAAATAATGTCGCACGGTCTTTATTAGTGACTGGAGCTATTTTAGGAACCAATGTTCGTATTGTCGCGCCAAAATCCTTGCATCCAGATGAAGCATTAATCGCCTTAGCACAAGAGTATGCGAACCAATCTGGTGCAAAAATTTTAGTCACAGATAATGTGGATGAAGGTGTCTTACATGCGGATGTGTTATATACAGATGTATGGGTATCGATGGGCGAGGAAGACAAATTCGCTGAACGAATTGAGCTATTGTTGCCGTACCAAGTCAATCAAGCGATGATAGAAAAAACGCAAAATGAGCAAGTAATTTTCTTACATTGCCTACCAGCGTTTCATGATGTTGAAACCAATTATGGTCAAGAGATTCAAGAAAAATTTGGTTTGAGTGAGATGGAAGTGACAGATGAAGTCTTCCGAGGCAAACACGGCAGGCAATTTGAACAAGCTGAAAATCGGATGCACTCCATTAAAGCCATTATGGCAGCGACTTTGGGACACTTATTTATCCCCAATGTTTAAAATGAAACACAAGACTAGCGCAATAAAAAAAGATTTGCTATAATCAGTGTACATTTCATACATGATTTAGTGATCAAGAGAGTAACTTTTCATTTTTTAGCTAGCGAGTTCGGGAAGGTGGAAGCCGAAATAAAGAAGAAAAGTGAAGCGCACTTGTGAAAATTTGCTTAGCAAACGGCATCTACCGTTATCAGATAAAGTGGGTTCGATTTGTCGAACAATCAGAGTGGTACCGCGGGAATTCTCGTCTCTAGTGTTTTAAACACTAGGGACTTTTTGTTTGCTGTCAAGCAAAAAATCAATGAGACAACTTTTAGGAGGAAGCATTTATGAACAACAAAGACATCGTATCAAAAGCAATTTTTGATGTGGTCAAAGAAGATTTATCATTTGAACAAGTCCAACAGTTATTAGAAAATCCAAAATCAGCCGATCATGGAGACGTCGCTTTTCCAGCTTTTGCTTTAGCGAAAGTCTATCGTAAAGCACCACAACAAATTGCAGCAGAGTTAGCTGAAAAAATTGATGGTTCATCTTTTGAGAAAATTGAAGTAGTCGGCCCTTATTTAAACTTCTTCATGAATAAAGCAGTGATTACCCAAAATGTTTTAGCGTCTGTAGTTAAAGAAAAAAATCATTTTGGTGATAGTAGTGAAGGAAATAATGCGAATGTACCTATCGATATGTCTTCACCAAACATCGCTAAACCAATTTCAATGGGACATTTACGTTCAACAGTCATTGGGAATTCCATTGGTTTTATTTTAGAAAAAGTTGGCTACAATCCAATTCGTATCAATCACTTAGGTGACTGGGGAACACAATTTGGTAAATTGATTGTTGCTTATAAAAAATGGGGTTCAGAAGAAGCGGTTCGTAATGAACCAATTAATGAATTATTGCGTTTATACGTTGATTTCCATGAAAAAGCGGAAGAAGATAAGTCACTAGAAGATGAAGCCCGTGCTTGGTTTAAAAAACTAGAAGATGGCGATGAAGAAGCCACTGCTTTATGGCAATGGTTCCGTGATGAATCGATGAAAGAATTTAACAAAATTTACGATATGTTAGAAGTATCGTTTGATTCATTAAATGGAGAAGCTTTCTACAACGATAAAATGGTTGAAGTTGTAGAAATGTTAGAAGAAAAACACCTATTAAAAGAAGACCAAGGTGCCGAAATTGTTGATTTATCAAATTATGATTTAAATCCTGCTTTAATCCGTAAATCAGATGGTGCGACATTGTACATCACTCGTGACATGGCAGCTGCGATTTATCGCAAACGTACGTATAATTTTGGTAAGTCACTGTATGTTGTTGGGAACGAACAAAGCTACCACTTTAAACAATTAAAAGCTGTCTTAAAAGAAATGGGCTTTGATTGGGCAGATGATATGTACCATATTCCATTTGGTTTAATTACGAAAGATGGAAAAAAATTATCCACACGTAAAGGAAAAATTGTTTTATTAGAAGAAGTATTAAATGAAGCAATTGATTCTGCAAAAGCCCAAATTAGTGAGAAAAATCCAACCTTAGAAAACAAAGAAGAAGTCGCAAAACAAGTTGGTGTGGGCGCAGTCGTCTTCCATGATTTGAAAAATGATCGTCTCAACAACTTTGACTTTACATTAGAAGAGGTTGTACGTTTTGAAGGAGAAACGGGCCCATATGTTCAATATGCCCATGCACGTGCGATGAGTTTATTAGCAAAAGCTGATTTTACACCTGATGAATCACATGAATATGCTTTAAATGATGATGAAAGTTGGGAAGTTATTAAATTAATCCAACGTTATCCAGAAACAATCAAACAAGCGGCAGATAAATACGAACCATCAGTCATTGCGAAACATTCAATTAAATTGGCACAAGCATTTAACAAATATTACGCAAATACAAAAATCTTGGCAGAAGACGAGCAAAAAGAAGCACGTTTAGCGTTAGTTTACGCTGTAACTGTCTTGTTAAAAGAAGATTTACGTTTATTAGGCTTGCATGCACCAGACAAAATGTAATAAAAAAGACCAAATTCTTTGCGGATTTGGTCTTTTTTATTAGATAGCGTATGTTTTGAAATAGTTTTCAATGACTTGTGCGTCTTCTTCTGTTCGAGAAATCACCACGACAATGTCAAATCCAGCTAATGTACAAACTTTTTCACTCATCGATACTTCATCGATTGCTGCAGACAAAATAGGGGCATTGTCAGGAATCGTATTAATTAAGGTTAAAAACTGTACACGATCAACTTTTGTTACCACATCTTGAATGATATGAATTAAACGTTGATTTTCAGTTTCTTCTGTTTGTCCTTGATTTTCTTGGAACAATTCAAACTTTGCCTGACCTGTGCCATCAGGAGACTTCACGATTTGTAAGTCACGAATGTCACGTGAAATCGTTGCTTGTGTTGCAGTTACTCCTTCTTTTTCTAAAAGATGTAACAATTCTTCTTGTGTACGAATCGTATGGTTATTCACAAGTTGTTTAATTAATACATGGCGATCTGCTTTACGCACATGATTCAGCTCCTTTTTGCATATAAATTCATTTCTTATCATAGCAAAAGATGTTTAAAATAGATAGTTTTAAGATGCTAAAAAAGAAAAAAGAGCTTGTGATAACAGTCAACTTTATAAGAAGTTATCCGAAAGATAGACAGTTTGTTCCTACAATACAACAGGGCTTCACTAGCATTTGCACATTGCTTCTATCTTATTGCTTCTATCTTATTGCTTATTCGGATAGTCTGATCTGATTTTGACTTGTAACACATACTCTTGAAAAAGAATTAATGTCAGTCTAATTGAAGTGACATCATGATGTCTGAATCAAGATATTTATTATTAACCATTGGGATTTCTTGAAAACCAAATTTTTTGTAGAGTAACAAAGCAGTCGGTAGTTTATGGTCTGTGTACAAAATAATTTTTTCAGCTTGTTGTTTTTTCGCTGTTTGAATGGCGGTTTCCATCAATAAATTGCCAAGTTTTAAGCCTTTGTATTTCTCGGTTACCGCTAGTTTGGCTAATTCAAATGTGTGGTCGTCCACACGGATCAATGAAACTGTCCCAACGATTTCTTGTTTGTATTTTGCAAAAAAGATAAAGCCACCGTTATCCAAAATAATTTCTTTTGGCGCATTTAAGATTTTGACGTCTTCTGGTTCAACCGTCACGTATTTTTCTAACCATTCATATCCTAGACGTTTGAAATCCGCGAGATATTTTTCTTCATAAAATACAATTTCAACCTGTTCCATTTCATCACCCTCCATCTTTAAATTATTAAAAATTATAACATATTGGCAGTCATGTAATTGAGAAATAAAAATAAAGGATTTAATGGTTGCATATTTTGTCATGCTGTTATATACTATCAAAGGTGTGTTAAGTAATTCTTAAGGCACTTGATAAATCCACATTCTAAGAATATTTTCTATGGGGTGCTTAGACATTCTAAGTCCAGAGGAGAGCTTTAAAACTTAGGAGAGGGAAAAAATAAAAACCAAATTGGAGGAAACACAAAATGGCAGTAATTTCTATGAAACAATTACTAGAAGCCGGCGTACACTTTGGTCACCAAACACGTCGCTGGAACCCAAAAATGAAGAAATATATCTTCACAGAAAGAAACGGAATCTACATCATTGACTTACAAAAAACAGTTAAATTAGTAGATGCTGCTTACGATTACATGAAAGAAGTCGCTGAAGATGGCGGAATCGCTTTATTCGTAGGAACTAAAAAACAAGCTCAAGAAGCTATCAAAGAAGAAGCTATCCGCGCTGGTCAATACTATGTAAACCACCGTTGGTTAGGTGGAACTTTAACAAACTGGGAAACAATCCAAAAACGTATTTCTCGTTTGAAACAAATCAATGCAATGGAACAAGATGGAACATTTGATGTTTTACCTAAAAAAGAAGTTGCTGGTTTGAACAAAGAACGTGAACGTTTAGAAAAATTCTTAGGCGGTATCGCTGATATGCCAAGAATTCCAGACGTAATGTACGTGGTTGACCCTCGTAAAGAACGTATTGCAATTCAAGAAGCACACAAATTAAATATCCCAATCGTTGCTATGGTTGATACAAACTGTGACCCAGACGAAATCGACGTAGTAATCCCTTCAAATGACGATGCTATCCGCGCCGTTAAATTGATTACTTCTAAAATGGCAGATGCTTTCATCGAAGGTAACCAAGGTGAAGATCAAGTAGTTGAAGAAGATTTCGTAGCTGAAGAAGCTGCAACTTCAATTGAAGAAATTGTTGATGTAGTAGAAGGCGACAACGCATCAGCTGAATAATTTTTAAACGACGGAGCTGTTTCAAAGGCTAGGCGAAAAGCCGCACTCTCCTTTGAAGCAGCTTTTTTTAAAAAACTAACACATATTTCAGGAGGAAATTCAAAAATGGCTCAAATCTCAGCTAAATTAGTAAAAGAATTACGCGACATGACTGGCGTAGGTATGATGGATGCTAAAAAAGCATTAGTAGAAGTAGAAGGCGACATCGATAAAGCAGTTGACTTTTTACGCGAAAAAGGTATGGCAAAAGCTGCTAAGAAAAATGACCGTATCGCTGCTGAAGGTTTAGCTGCAGTTGCAGTTAACGGAAACACTGCTGCAATCGTAGAAGTAAACTCTGAAACAGACTTCGTATCTAAAAATGAAAAATTCCAAACTTTAGTAAAAGAAATCGCTGAAGTGATTGCTGCAAACAAACCAGCTGACATGGATGCTGCAGTGGAATTAGAAATTTCTACTGGCGTAATGAAAGATGCTTTGATTGAAGCAACTCAAGTAATCGGTGAAAAAATCAGCTTCCGTCGTTTTGAGGTTGTTGAAAAAGATGATAACGCAGCATTTGGCGGCTACCTACACATGGGCGGACGTATCGCTGTATTAACTGTTGTAGAAGGTACAACTGATGAAGAAGTTGCAAAAGACGTAGCAATGCACGTTGCTGCAATCAACCCTCGTTATGTTGACGAATCTCAAATTCCTCAAGAAGAATTAGATCACGAAAAATCAGTATTAACTGAACAAGCATTAAACGAAGGCAAACCAGCGAATATCGTTGAAAAAATGGTTGTTGGACGTTTGAATAAATTCAAAGCGGAAATCTCATTAGTAGACCAACCATTCGTTAAAGATCCAGATATGACAGTAGCTAAATATGTTGCTTCAAAAGGCGCTACTGTAAAATCATTCACTCGTTTTGAAGTGGGCGAAGGTATCGAAAAACGTGAAGATAACTTTGTAGAAGAAGTTATGAGCCAAGTGAATAAATAAGTCTGTTCCTAGAACAGGTGGGAACGCATGAAAATGCGCTCCCTTTTTTTAAGCAAAATTAGATTTATCAATGAACGCTCATAACTGGGCAAATTGCTACTATAAGGAATAGAGAATTTACGGAGGAATCATCATGGTAAAACCAAAATATCAACGTGTTGTTTTAAAATTAAGTGGAGAAGCTTTAGCTGGGGATGAAGGATTTGGTATTAAACCACCAACTATCCAAGAAATCGTTAAAGAATTGAAACAAGTTCATGATTTAGGCGTAGAATTAGCTATCGTTGTTGGTGGTGGAAATATTTGGCGTGGACAAATCGGTGCACAAATGGGTATGGAACGTGCGCAAGCAGATTATATGGGCATGCTGGCAACAGTAATGAATGCTTTAGCATTACAAGATACACTTGAAAATGCCGGGGTACCAACTCGTGTACAAACATCAATTGATATGCGTCAAATCGCAGAACCGTACATTCGTCGTCGTGCAGAACGTCACTTAGAAAAAGGACGCGTAGTTATTTTTGCTGGAGGAACAGGAAATCCATATTTCTCAACAGATACAACTGCAGCATTAAGAGCAGCTGAAATTAATGCTGATGTTATCTTGATGGCTAAAAATAATGTGGATGGTGTCTACTCTGCCGATCCTAAAGTAGATACAAGTGCTGTTAAATTTGAAGAATTAACACATTTAGATGTTATCTCTAAAGGATTACAAGTAATGGATTCTACCGCAAGTTCTTTAAGTATGGATAACGATATTCCATTAGTTGTATTTAACTTAAATGAAGCTGGAAATATTCAACGTGCTATTTTAGGTGAAAATATTGGTACAACTGTACGCGGAAAATAATAAAAAGAATCGTTAATTACTCTTGAGAGTGGTTAACGATTCTTTTATTATTAAAACAGAAGAATCTAGTTTTTAATGGTTAAAGGTTGTATATTCGACTAGAAATCACGTATAATAAAGATATTGGCAAAGCTTGCATATTTGATGAATAAAGGTTGTTTTAAGAAAACTACAACAGTTTTTTCACCAAGTTTTGTGCAAAGAATTTATTTTAAAAATAAAAATTTAGGGTTTCCAGACTTTTGTGTGGGAACTATTAGTGAGGGGAAATAAAATGGCAGATCAAATTTTTACAGAAGCACAAGAGAAAATGAAAAAAGCAGCAGATAGCTTGCAACGTGATTTAGGACAAATTCGTGCAGGTCGTGCGAACGCCAGTCTTTTAGACCGCGTTTCAGTTGTTTATTATGGCGTACCTACACCATTAAACCAAATGGCATCTATTACGATTCCAGAAGCACGCGTATTAATGGTAACACCATTTGACAAATCAATGTTACAAGAAGTTGAAAAATCAATTATGGCATCTGATTTAGGAATTACACCAACAAATGATGGTAACGTGATTCGTTTGGTACTTCCTCAATTAACAGAAGAACGTCGTAAAGAGTTAGCAAAAGACGTTAAAAAAGCAGCAGAAAATGCAAAAGTTGCTGTTCGTAATGCACGTCGTGATGCGATTGACGCTTACAAAAAACAACAAAAAGCAAGTGAAATCACTGAAGATGATTTGAAAGATTCAGAAAAAGAAATACAAACATTAACAGATGAAAGCATTAAAAACTTAGATGCGATTGCAGCAGAAAAAGAAAAAGAACTTTTAGAAGTTTAATTTTTAAGGTGAAACTATGTAAAAATAGTTTCGCCTTTTTATTATTCTATTAAAAAACAGCTAAAATTATTCGATTTCTATTAATAAATTAGCGGAACTCCTTTTTTTTATAGGCAATATTTCTTATTATTGCTATAATGTAAAGGATGAATTTTTTAAATTGGGATGATAGGAGAGAACAAGATGCTACGTTTTTTTCCACAAAAGAACAAATACATCCAGGAAGAAGGGGAATTTGAATTCCAAAAAGAATTGCCAGTCCCCAAACATATAGCAATTATTATGGATGGAAATGGACGATGGGCCCAAAACCGTCGTTTGCCTCGAGTAGCGGGGCATAAGGAAGGCATGGAAACAGTCAAAAAAATTACGAAACATGCTTCTCATTTAGGTGTACAAGTGTTAACACTTTATGCCTTTTCGACTGAAAATTGGAAACGCCCAACCGAAGAAGTCGACTTTTTGATGCAGTTGCCAGTTGATTTTTTTGATACATTTGTACCTGAATTAATTAAAGAAAATGTTCGCGTGAATGTCATGGGCTATCAAGAATTTTTACCTAAACACACACAAGATGCAGTCGAGCGAGCAATGGCACAAACAAAAGATAACACCGGCATGATTTTGAATTTCGCCTTAAACTATGGAAGCCGCGCAGAAATCGTTTCTGCAGTAAAAGCGGTGTATCAGGAAGTTTCAGAGCAATCTGGTGATATCGAGACAATTAATGAAGAAATGATTGCCAATCATTTGATGACAGGATTTCTACCAACTGAATTACGTGATCCAGAACTATTAATTCGTACGAGTGGTGAGGAGCGTATTAGTAATTTTCTTCTTTGGCAAATTGCATACAGTGAATTGTTCTTCACTGACGCTTTGTGGCCAGATTTTAACGAATCATTATTGGAGACATCCATTGCGAGTTTCCAAAATCGAGATCGCCGCTTTGGTGGGTTGAAAAACAAGGAGGAGAAAAAATGAGACAACGTGTAATTACGGCAGTTGTTGCGTTAGCACTATTTTTACCAATTATTTACTTTGATTTTGGTGGTATATCTGTTGCGTTGTTAGGAGCAGCATTAGCAGTTGTTGGTGTATATGAATTGTTCCGGATGAAAGGTTTGGCAATGCTAAGTTTTGAAGGCGTCCTTTCCGGATTAGGAGCGGTAATTTTAGTGTTACCGAGAGAATGGTTTGTGTTCTTACCTGATAAAACCGATAAATTTATGTTATTTTACTTTATCGTGATGTTATTATTAGGTATTTCAGTTATTTCCAAGAATACGTATACGATTGATGAAGCAGCCTTTCCGGTTATTGCGAGTTTATATGCAGGTGTCGGTTTTGAAAGTTTTGTTAATGCACGTATGGAAAACCTAATCGTTTTATGTTTTGGATTATTTATTGTTTGGGCAACAGATATTGGTGCCTATATGGTCGGCAGACAATATGGTAAAAATAAACTGTGGCCAGACATTTCACCAAACAAAACAATTGAAGGCGCATTGGGTGGCATTTTAAGTGCAGTAGTTGTGGCAGCAATTTATCTAGCCATTTTCCATAGTAGCGATGCGTTTGGTCATAATTCTTTTGTGATGATTTTATTGACAATCATTTTCTCAATTGTTGGTCAATTTGGCGATTTAGTTGAGTCTGCGATTAAACGTCATTATAAAGTCAAAGATTCAGGAAATATTTTACCTGGACATGGCGGTATTTTAGATCGCTTTGACAGTATGTTATTTGTTTTTCCGATTATGAGCCTTTTAGGCGTATTTTAAAAAAGGAACGTTTCAGCATCAAAGGCTGGAACGTTTTTTTATGGTTAGGGAGTAAATACTACTTGGAACGTTAAATTCTTGTTACAAAGTGGGGGATTAATTGTGAATTGGTTGAGATATGATAAAATAGTGGAGTATTTAACCTAATATTTGTAGGAAATAACATAAAGAGAGGAGCAAACAGATGAAGACTGTTTTAGTATTTTTAATTGTCTTCTCGGTCGTGGTAGTTATTCATGAGTTTGGTCATTTTTATTTTGCGAAACGCGCCGGTATTTTAGTACGGGAATTTGCAATTGGCATGGGACCAAAACTATTTAGTCATCAAGGTAAAGATGGCACGACATATACCATTCGAGCCTTACCAATGGGTGGTTATGTCCGAATGGCTGGCTATGAAGAAGAAGAGGAAATTAAAGCAGGCATGCAAGTGGGGCTAGTATTGGATCAAAAAGATACTGTCGTTAAAATTAATACGAGTCATAAAGTCCAACTAACCAATGCTATTCCTTTAGAAGTCGCGCAACAAGATTTAGTAGATGCGTTAACGATTACTGGCTATGTGAATGGCGATGAGAGTCAAACAGTTACTTATCCCGTTGCTCATGATGCGATAATCATTGAAGAAGATGGGACGGAAGTACGCATTGCCCCAAGAGATGTGCAATTCCAATCTGCGAAATTATGGCAACGAATGTTGACGAATTTTGCTGGTCCGATGAACAATTTCTTATTAACGATTGCTATTTTTATTTTAGCAGCTTTCCTTAATGGTGGTTCTGCGGATAGAAATTCGACAATAATAAATGTTGTTGAAAATGGAGCTGCTGCAAGTGCAGGATTAAAAGACGGCGATGAAATTATGGCTATTAACCAAGAACCTGTGGAAAATTGGGCACAAGTTAGCCAAATTATTCAAGCCAATCCTGAGAAAGAATTACAGATTGAAGTCAAACGTGAGAATCAAACGCAAACCTTTACGGCAGTGCCTAAAGCGATTGAAGCGGGAGAACAAAAAGTTGGACAACTAGGCATACAAGCACCATTAAAAACGGGCTTTTTCGATAAAATCATCGGTGGTTTTCAAGAAAGTATTGCAGCGTTCTTCCGAATAATTGATGCTTTACGCTCACTATTAACAAACTTTAGTATCGATCAATTAGGAGGGCCGGTTGCTATCTTCCAACTATCATCAGAAGCCGCAAAACAAGGACCAATGACGGTGCTCATGATGACAGCGATGATTTCAATCAACTTAGGTATTTTCAACTTATTACCAATTCCCGGTTTAGATGGTGGGAAATTGCTGTTAAATATCATTGAAGGTGTTCGGGGGAAACCTTTAAGTCAAGAAAAAGAAGGAATCATTACATTAGTTGGTTTTGGTTTATTGATGTTATTGATGGTTCTTGTGACTTGGAATGATATTCAGCGCTTTTTCTTTTAATTGAAAGTTGAAGATAGTAAAGGAGATAAAAATGAAACAGTCGAAACTTTTGATTCCAACATTACGAGAAATCCCTTCAGAAGCTGATATAAGAAGTCATCAACTCTTAGTTCGAGCAGGATTTATTCGTCAGGTATCTAGTGGAATCTATATGTATCTACCCTTAGCGCATCGAGTGATTGAAAAAATAAAAAAAATCATTCGTGAAGAATTTGAAAAGATTAACGCAGTAGAAATGACGATGCCGATTTTACTTCCCAAAGAATTATGGAAAGAATCTGGACGTTACGATTCGTATGGTGACGCCTTATATCGCTTAGAAGATCGCAAGCAGCGAGAATATATTTTGAGTCCGACTCATGAAGAAATTTTTACAGAATTAGTCCGTAATGAAATTTTTTCTTATAAAGATTTACCGCTAAATCTTTATCAAATTCAAAATAAATATCGTGATGAAATTCGTCCCCGTTTTGGTTTATTGCGTAGCCGAGAATTCTTGATGTGTGATGGTTATTCGTTTCACTCTTCTGAAGAAAGTTTAGAAGCACAGTATCGTCAATATGAACAAGCGTATCGTGAAATTTTTACGCGTTGCGATGTGGTTTTCAAAAGTGTTTTAGGAGATAGTGGTTTTATGGGTGGAAAAGAATCCAAAGAATTTATGGCAATTTCTGAAGTAGGAGAAGATATTATTTGTTCTTCAACTGAAAGTGATTATGCGGCGAATCGTGAAATGGCAACGAGTTTATACGCTTCTAAAAAATCGCATGCCACATTTCTAGAAAAAGAAAAAGTAGCGACGCCAAATACACATACGATTCAAGAAGTTACTGAGTTATTAGCGATTGGTCCAGAAAAAATCATTAAGTCACTCTTTTTCATGGCGGATGAACAGCCAATCCTTATCTTGATGCGAGGCGATCATGAGTTGAATTTAGTGAAATTAAAGAACTATCTAGGAAAGCAAACTTTACGTGAGGGCTCTGCAGAAGAAGCCCAACAAATTTTTGGTGCTTCTTTTGGTTCGATTGGTCCCGTAAATGTATCTGATGAAGTTCGTATTTTTGCTGATTTATATGTGCAAGATTTAGTGAATAGCGTGTCTGGAGCAAATGAAGACGGTTATCATTTTATTAATGTGAATGCTAGTCGTGATTTTAAAGTGACAGAATATGTTGATTTACATTTAGTACAAGAAGGCGATCTTTCTCCAGATGGTGCTGGTGAAATCATCTTCCATCGTGGAGTGGAAATTGGACATATTTTCAAACTACGCACGTATTATAGTGAGAAAATGAATGCAATGGTGGCAGATGAAACAGGAACAGACATTCCAGTGTTGATGGGCTGTTATGGAATTGGCGTTAGTCGTTTATTAGCAACTATTGCGGAACAACACAGCGATGATACGGGGATTTCATGGCCTAAAGAAATTGCGCCATTTGATGTTCATTTATTGCAAATGGATATGACGGACGATTACCAAGCAAATTTGACTGAAGAAGTAGAAACTGCATTACAATTAGCAGGCTATGAAGTATTAACAGATGATCGTAAAGAACGTCCAGGTATCAAATTTGTTGAAGCCGATTTGATTGGTTGCCCAATCCGTATTACGATTGGCAAAAAAGCGGTTGAAGGTGTTGTAGAAATTAAAATTAAAAAAACTGGTGCAGCGATAGAAGTGCGTAAAGAAGAGTTAGCGACTACGTTAAGTATTTTATTAAGCACAGAATAAAAAGAAGTCTAGGATACTCGTCAAATGATGAATGTCCTAGACTTCTTTAATGAAAATGAAAGAAAAAAAGAGTATACTAGAATGTACGATATAAAAAGGGAGGAGTCAACTTGTCTAAAGAAAGAGAGAAGTTTGAAATATTATTGGATCAAATGCAATTAGATCCAGAGATACAAAAACATCCCTTACTACAAACAGGAAAAATGACCCAAGTCGTGGTACATCGCCAGTCAAAATGTTGGTCATTTACCTTGGGATTTGAAAAAATATTGCCTGCGATGTTGTATCAAAATTTTTACCAACATCTCCAACTTGCATTTAAAGATATTGCAGATGTACAACTACGAATTGAAGCAGAAGACAATCAGTTTGATGAACAGTTATTACAAGACTATTGGTCGTTAGCATTAGCGAACCAAAACTGTGATACGCCATTAGTGAAACAAGTGTTAAAATCACAATTTCCTAAAATGCAAGAGAAGCGTATTGTATTGCCAGTAACCAATGATGCGGTGATTTCCATTTTGCAACAGCAATATTTACCGCTGGTTGAAACAAATTATCAACGTTTTGGTTTCGATCGTTTTCGTATCCAACCAATTCTTGACCATAAACAAGCAGAAGCAGACTTGCAAGAATTGGCACAACGTCAACAAGAACAGCATGAAGCATTTATGCAACAAGCCGTAGAAAGTATCGCTTCGAATGAACAACGCAAAAAAGAGAAAAAACAAGCGCCAGCTGCTTTGGAAGGTCCTATTATGTTAGGGCGCAATATTCCTGCTGATGAACTAATCACTCCAATGGGAAATATTTTGGAAGAAGAACGTCGTGTGACGATTCAAGGATATGTATTTGATAAAGAAGTGCGTGAATTACGATCAAAACGTAAGATTTTAATCTTAAAAATTACCGACTATACGTCATCATTTATCGTTAAAAAATTCTCAAATGGCGAGAAAGATGAACAAATATTTGATGCGATTTCGAAAGGTAGTTGGCTAAAAGTTCGTGGAAGTATTCAAGAAGATACCTTCATGCGCGATTTGGTTATGAATGCGCAAGATTTAATGGAAATCAAACATGAATCACGTAAAGATTATGCACCTGAAGGCGAAAAACGTGTGGAATTACATCTACATTCCAATATGAGTACGATGGATGCGACCAATAATGTGGGAGATTTAGTTGCACAAGCCGGTAAGTGGGGCCACAAAGCGATGGCGATTACCGATCACGGGGGGGCACAAGCCTTTCCTGATGCCCATCAAGCCGGAAAAAAAGCAGGCGTTAAAATTATCTATGGCGTGGAAGCAAATGTAGTGGATGATGGTGTCGAAGTTGCTTACAATGCACAACCTGTTCCATTAACTGATGCAACCTATGTCGTTTTTGACGTGGAAACAACTGGTTTATCAGCTGTTTACGACACGATTATTGAATTAGCCGCTGTGAAAATGCATAAAGGAAATGTCGAATCGTCTTTTGATGAATTTATTGATCCTGGACATCGTTTATCTAATACAACCGTGAATTTAACAGGAATTACAGATGAAATGGTTCGTGGGTCAAAATCGGAGGAAGAGGTTTTACGATTGTTCCGTGAATTTTCAGAAGGGGCAATTCTCGTTGCCCATAATGCTTCATTTGATATGGGCTTTTTAAATATGAGTTATAAAAAATACGGTATTCCTGAAGCCGATAATCCGGTTATTGATACGCTGGAATTGGCTCGTTACTTGTATCCTGAATTTAAACGTTTTGGTTTAGGGGTATTATCGAAAAAATTTGGTGTTTCATTGGAACAACATCACCGTGCGATTTATGATGCGGAAGCCACAGGGCACTTGGCGTGGATTTTCGTTAAAGAAGCGATTGAAAAACATGATATGTTGCTTCATGAAGATTTAAACCGTCATGTTGGTGGGGCAAATTCGATTAAAGCTGCTCGACCATTTCACGCAACGATTTTGGTGAAAACTCAAGCAGGTTTAAAAAATCTCTTTAAACTAATTTCGATGTCTAATATTACTTATTTCCATGACAAAGCGCCACGGATTCCTCGGTCAGAATTAGGGAAATTACGTGATGGTTTACTGGTAGGGACTGCCTGTGATAAAGGCGAAGTCTTTGTTGCTATGATGCAAAAAGGATATGAAGCAGCGAAAGAGAAAGCGAAGTTTTATGATTATATCGAAGTGATGCCAAAACCTGTTTATGCACCGTTGATTGAGCAAGAATTAGTGAAAAGTGAAAAAGATTTAGAAGATATTATTCAAAAATTAGTTGCGATTGGTGATGAACTAGGTAAACCTGTTGTTGCTACAGGAAATGTGCACTATTTGAATGAAGAAGATGCTATTTATCGTAAAATTTTGATTAATTCAATGGGGGGCGCCAATCCTTTAAATCGCCACAGTTTACCAAAAGTACATTTTAGAACCACCGATGAAATGTTGACAGAATTCCAATTTTTAGGCAATGAACTTGCGAAAAAAATCGTCGTGGAAAATCCAAACGATTTAGTCGACAGTTGTGAGGTAGTCGTACCTGTTAAAGACGATTTATATACGCCAAAAATTCCAGGATCTGAACAAGAAATTACCGATTTGAGTTACAATCGTGCCAGAGAAATTTATGGTAATCCATTACCAGAAATTGTTGAAAAACGGTTAGAAAAAGAACTGAATTCGATTATCGGAAATGGTTTCTCCGTTATCTACTTAATTTCACAAAAATTGGTACACAAGAGTAATCAAGATGGGTATTTGGTTGGTTCTCGTGGATCGGTTGGTTCTAGTTTTGTGGCGACGATGACAGGGATTACCGAAGTCAATCCATTAGCCCCGCATTATTTTTGTCCAGAATGCCAATATTCAGAGTTTTATGAAGATGGTTCCTATGGTTCAGGTTTTGATATGCCTGAAAAAGCTTGTCCAAAATGTGGTACGCGTTTGAAAAAAGATGGTCATGATATTCCATTTGAGACTTTCTTAGGTTTCCATGGAGATAAAGTACCCGATATCGATTTGAACTTCTCAGGAGAATATCAGCCAGAAGCGCATAACTATACGAAAGTCTTGTTTGGTGAGGAATACGTGTACCGTGCGGGAACAATTGGTACAGTTGCAGATAAGACCGCCTATGGTTTCGTAAAAGGTTATGAGCGTGATCATAATCTGCATTATAGAGGTGCTGAAATTGATCGCTTAGCCAAAGGTGCGACAGGTGTTAAACGGACGACTGGTCAGCATCCGGGTGGGATTATTGTTATTCCTGACTATATGGACGTGTATGATTTCACGCCGATTCAATATCCTGCTGATGATTTGGATTCTGAATGGCGAACCACTCACTTTGATTTCCATTCGATTCATGACAATATTTTGAAACTTGATATCCTAGGACACGATGATCCGACCGTGATTCGTATGTTGCAAGATTTATCGGGAATTGATCCGAAAACTATCCCAACCGATGATCCAGAAGTGATGCGTATTTTTGAAGGGACCGATGTATTAGGTGTTCATCCTGATGCCATTTATTCTAAGACTGGAACGCTAGGTATTCCAGAATTTGGTACCCGTTTTGTACGAGGAATGTTGGAGCAAACCCATCCATCGACTTTTGCGGAATTACTCCAAATTTCTGGACTATCACATGGAACCGACGTATGGTTAGGTAACGCCGAAGAACTGATCCGTCAAGGTACAGCAGATTTAGCGAATGTAATTGGGTGTCGTGATGATATCATGGTTTATTTAATGCATGCTGGATTAGATGATGGATTAGCCTTTAAGATTATGGAAAGTGTGCGTAAAGGAAAAGGAATTCCGGATGATTGGCAAGTCGAAATGAAGAAACAAAATGTACCCGATTGGTATATTGATTCTTGTTTGAAAATCAAGTATATGTTCCCGAAAGCCCATGCGGCAGCGTATGTGTTAATGGCATTACGTGTGGCATATTTCAAAGTGTATTTCCCAATTCTATATTATTGTGCATATTTCTCGGTTCGTGCAGATGACTTTGACTTAGTTGCGATGGCAAAAGGAAAAGATGCAGTGAAAGAACGAATGAAAGAAATTACCGATAAAGGGATGGATGCATCCACGAAAGAGAAAAACTTATTAACTGTTTTAGAGTTGTGTAATGAAATGATTGAACGCGGGTATGAATTTGGGATGATTGATTTATACAAATCAGACGCTGAAAATTTTGTAATTGATGGGAAAAAATTAATTGCCCCATTCCGTGCAGTACCTAGTTTGGGTCTAAACGTAGCGAAACAAATCGTAGAAGCGCGTAAAAATGGTCCGTTCTTATCTAAAGAAGATTTGGCTAATCGTGGGAAAGTATCTAAGACATTAATTGAGTATATGACAGACAATGGGGTGTTAAAAGATTTACCAGATGAAAACCAACTATCACTATTTGATATGTGATAAAAGAAAGACAAGCAATCAGATTTTTTCTGACTGCTTGTCTTTTTAAATACGTGTTAACTTGGCAACAACTTCGCAGCGTGCTGTTTGTGGAAACATATCGACAGATTGCAAATAATCGACTTTGAAAACTGTGGATAATTTTTTCAAATCTTTTGCTAAAGTGGAGACGTTACAGGAGACGTAGACTAACTTTTTAGGCGTATGTTTTAAAATCGCTTGTAATAATTTGTCGTCTAAACCGGTACGTGGTGGATCAACTACGATACTATCAGGTGTAAATCCGTCATTTAGCCATTTCGGTAGTAAATCTTCTGCAGTGCCAGTCTCATAATGGGTGTTTTCATAGCCCATACGTTGAGCATTTCGTTTGGCATCGGCAATCGCTTGGGGAATAATATCCATCCCACGCACTTCTTTGGCTTTATCCGCCACACTTAAACCAATTGTTCCAACACCACAATACGCATCAACCACTGTTTCATTCTCCGTAATCTCGAGTGCTTTAATGGCCTCGTTATACAAGACACTTGTTTGTTTCGGATTTAATTGGAAAAATGCACGGGCCGATAAATCGAAAATTAATCCATTTAAATGTTCTTCAATAGCTTCTTTGCCCCATAAATGGAGGGTATCGTCACCCATTACAAGAGATGTTTTTTTATTTTGGACGTTTTGCATGATGGAAACGACTTCTGGTAGACGTTGGTTGATTTCACGAATTAGGGCATTTTTTTGTGGTAATTTAGGTGAATTTGTAATGAAGACTAGTTGTGTTTCACCCGTTTCAATACCAATTCGTACCATTAATGTGCGTAAAATTCCCGAATTTTTTCGTTCATCGTAAATTGGAATTTGATATTTGTTTACTAATTGCATGACCGTATTAATGACTTTTTGCGTGGTTTTTTCTTGCACCAAGCAATCGTCAATCGCCACAAGACGATGGGAATTTTGTTCATATAATCCAGCTTCAGCCCGCATTTGTTTGGCATTATAGCGTAATTGGAATTGTGCTTTATTGCGGTAATGCCATGGATCATCCATCCCTAAGGTATCACGCAATTCATAGTTTTGATAATTCTTAGGTTTGAATTTGGCTAATGCTTGTGCTAATAAATCTTTTTTGAAATCTAATTGTTTGTTATAAGATAAATGTTGCAACTGGCAACCGCCACAACGATCGTAAAAATGACACGGAGGTTGTACACGATCACGACTTTTTTTGACAATTTTCGTTAGCGCTGCTTCAGCAAAAGTTGGTGTTGCTTTGGTTACTTTGGCAATAATTTCTTCTCCTGGTAATGCTCGCGGGACAAAAATAATCAGACGTTTATAATAGCCAATACCTTCACCATTGATGCCTAGCCGTTTAATTTTCAGTTGTAATGTTTGTCCAGTATTTAGTTGTATAGTTGACATAAGTGCTCCTTTATGTAGATTAATCTTATCCATTTTAACATAGTTCATCCGTCTTGCCTAAAAAAGTATGGTAAAATGGAGTGTTCACTCTGATTGTTTCTTTGCTCCGTTAAATATGGTCTAACAATTCCTCTGATAGCATCCTTTTTATTGGTTATTTCAGTTTATTTTGTTTAAAATAGAATGTATGTTCGTGAGGTGAAGAAATGTTAAAAGTAATAAATGTACGCAAAGAAAAAGGTGCTTTTTATCAAGTCAGTTTTGAAGATAAACGAGAGTTACGAATTTCTGAGGATTTATTAGTTCGTCATCGTTTATTAAAAGGGACCGAGATTGACGAAACGACATTTGAAGAATTAAAAAAAAGCGCAGGATATGATGTTGGTTTACAAATGGCGATGAATTATATTAGTTATCAACTTCGGACAGAACAAGAAATGCGAAGTTATTTGAAAGAGAAAGAAATCAATACCGAAGACAGTCAGAAAATTATTCAACGCTTAAAAGAATTACAATTGATTGATGATGTCGTGTATGGTCAGAGTTATATTCGTACGCAACTACGTTTGAGTGATAAAGGGCCACAAGCATTGATGCAGCAACTACGTAAAAAAGGCGTGAAAGAAGATGTAATTCAAGAAGTAATGATCCTTTATACAAACGAACAACAAATAGAAATTGGATTACGAACAGCGAATAAAATGTTACGAACCATTCGTGGGAAAAGTCATCGTGAAACATTACAAAAATTACGCATGAAGTTAATGCAAAAAGGCTTCTCTAACGATGTTATTACAATTGTTATGGAAGAAATTCCTAACGAAAAAGACGATGAAGAAGAATGGGAAGCATTACAAAAAGAAGGGACGAAATTAGTCCGTAGACATCGTACAGATAAACAAAAAATAAAACAAAAATTGTATCAAAAAGGATTTGATTTTGATTTAATCCAACGATTTATTGATGAGGAAGTAATAGATGGAGACTGAAAACTGGTTGGAATGGGATGAAGATACCATTCATTCTTTCCAAGAGATATTTTTAACTTGGTATCACCAAGAAAAACGGAATTTACCTTGGCGTGCGAATACGCATCCCTATAATATTTGGATTTCTGAAATCATGTTGCAACAAACCCGTGTCGATACAGTCATTGGTTATTATTATCGCTTCATGGAAGAATTTCCGACAATTCAAGACCTAGCTAACGCGGATGAACAAAAGTTATTGAAAATTTGGGAAGGTTTAGGTTACTATTCGCGTGCTCGAAACTTAAAAGTAGCTGCGCAACAAATCATGGATGACTTTGATGGTGTCTTTCCAAATACACCAGAAGAGATTAGTACATTAAAAGGAATTGGCCCTTATACCACAGGCGCAATTAGTAGTATTGCATTTGGTTTACCTGAACCAGCGATTGATGGCAATATCATGCGAGTGGTTAGCCGTTTATTTGAAATAGACGAGGATATTGCTAAAGCTAGTAGCCGGAAAGTATTTGATGCAGCAACACGAGCAATTATTTCTCATGAACAACCTGGTGAGATGAATCAAGCGTTTATGGATTTAGGTTCAAATATCTGCAATCCTACTGCACCAAGATGTGAAGAATGCCCAATTCAACAATTTTGCTTAGCTTACAAAAACAAGCGTCAAACACAATTTCCAATTAAAACGAAAAAAATGAAACCAAAAGATGTCTATTATATTGCTGGAGCGATTGAAAATGCCAATCATGAATTTTTATTGCTACAACGACCTGAAACTGGACTATTAGCCAAAATGTGGCATTTTCCATTACAAGAAGTCACTAAACAGGAATACACAGAATTCGTTCATACTTGGCAAAAAGATGACGAACAGCAATTGAGTTCAGATTTAGTGGCAGAAGAGTTGTCACCACAAATTTTTGATGACTTTCCGGTTGTTTGGCAAAAGAAACACTATGGTGAAATCACGCATATTTTTAGTCATTTGAAATGGCATGTTCTTTTATTTTATGGTCGTACCAGAGAAAACTTTGTACCAGAAAATGGGCAATGGGTTCAATCAGATGATTTTTCAACATTCGTTTTTCCAAAACCACAACAAAAACTGGTATCACAGTTCAATAAATATCAGAAACTTGATAAACATTTCTAGGCAAGGACGTTTTTTATTGCTATAATATTAACGATGTCGGTGTAATGAACACCCAAACAAATGCGAATAAGGTTCGCTGAGGGAAGGGTTGCTATGCGAGTTCCAAAAGAAGGCGAGTTTGTCAGCATTCAAAGCTACAAGCATGATGGCAATTTGCATCGTACGTGGCGAGATACTATGGTATTGAAAACCAGCGAACATTCCATGATTGGTGTTAACGATCATACATTGGTAACTGAATCGGATGGAAGACGTTGGGTAACCCGAGAACCAGCTATTGTGTACTTTCACAAAAAATACTGGTTTAATGTAATAGCAATGATTCGAGAAAAGGGGGTTTCCTATTATTGTAACCTAGCTTCACCTTATTTATTGGATGAAGAAGCACTGAAATACATTGATTATGATTTAGATATCAAAGTTTTTCCTGATGGCGAAAAACGATTATTGGATGTTGATGAATATGAATTGCACAGCAAAATCATGCATTATCCACAAGATGTCGATTTTATTCTAAAGGAAAACGTCAAAATTTTAGTCGATTGGATCAATAATGGAAAAGGACCATTCTCCGAGGGTTATGTCGATATATGGTATAACCGCTACAAGCAATTGTCGCAGAAATGAAAGTAACAACGAAAAGGAAGCGAGCAGTCTTATAAGATTGCTCGCTTCTTTTTATAAAATGGAAAAAGAAAGGATTTATAGTTTTGCTACAAATTCTTTCTTTTCTTAAACTTCCTTCGTCATGGCCACATGCTCAATTTCGGCATCTAAAAAGATGTCGCCTTCTGCTTGATAACCTAAGCGCTCGTAAAATGGGACCGCAGTTAGTTGTGCGCCTAATACGAGTTGTTGATAACCTTGTTCTTTGGCGAAGTCTTCTGCAGCATCCATGATGACTTTTCCAAGCCCTTTTTGGCGGTGTTCGTTTAAAACAGCCATGCGTTGGACTTTCATCGTTTGATTTTCCTTAGGCAATAGACGAACAGTTGCTAAAGGCTGTCTTTGTTCATCATATAAAACAAAATGTACGGTGTGTGCTTCGTATTGGTCAATTTCCAATTCTAAAGGAACATTTTGTTCAATCACAAAAACTTGGTTGCGTATTTTTAATGCGTCTAAATAAATATCACTCATGGTATCTCTTGTATGTGCAATTAACACGTTCATCACCTCACCATAATTATAATCTTCTTTTAATGGAATGAATAGTTTAAAAGAAGATTTTTTTTGGTAATTAGCATATAATTAATTCAAATTAGAAGGAGGTTAGTTATGTTTGAACGAGTGAAACAATCAAAACTCTTTTTTTGGTCACTAGAATTATTAGTTTTAGCAACATTAATTTTGGTTTTATCAAAAATTGGTTTTGTTTTTCAACCAGTCGTAACATTTTTTACGACATTGTTTGCGCCGGTCTTAATTGCGGGCTTTTTGTATTACCTATTAAATCCAATGGTTGAGTTATTAACCAAAAGACTAAAAATCAAACGAATCATCGCTATTGTTATTGTCTTTGTTCTATTGGTTCTAGCATTAGTCTTAATGATTAGTAGCATTATTCCAAACTTAGTGATTCAGATATCACAATTAGCAGAAAATATTCCTGATTTTGTGGAACAAGTGGAAAATTGGGCATATGGCATTGCCGATACTGAAATCGTTAAACAAATGTTTAAACAAGTCGATGTAATGGAACAATTGGAAAAGATGAACTTATCTTATGGAGCGATTCTACAACGCTTTTTAAGTGGACTGTCTAGTAGTTTAGGCTCAATTGTTGGCTCAATTGCCTCTGCGACAATGACATTAGTTACTGCACCATTTATTTTGTTTTACATGTTAAAAGATGGTGATAAAGTTGTTCCAAACATTGAAAAAGCAATCCCAGAAAAACGACGCGAGCAAGTCAAAGAATTATTGGGTAAACTAAATAAAACATTGTCAAACTACATTAGTGGCCAAGCAATTGAATGTATTTTTGTTGCTACATTTACTTTCTTAGGTTATTTAATTATCGGCGTAGACTACGCGTTCTTATTTGGTGTTATTGCGGGTATTACTAATTTAATCCCTTATCTAGGTCCTTATTTAGGTTTATTACCAGCAGTAGCAGTAACCATTTTCAATGATCCGTTTAAGGCATTGTTATGTTGTGTAGTCGTGTTAATTGTTCAACAATTAGATGGTAATATTATCTATCCAAACGTTATTGGTAAGAGTTTAGCTATCCATCCATTGACTATTATTATTGTGTTATTAGTTGCTGGAAATATAGCTGGTTTGCTAGGAATTTTCCTAGGTGTACCTTTCTATGCAGTATGTCGTACAATTGTTTTATTTATAATTCAGGTTATAAAAGAAGATAAAACGAAGCAAAAACAAGGGGAATTATTAGGATAAAAAAGAATTCAATTACTTTTTATTGCAAAGAAAACCCCTTTATGATACGATTTTAGCGTGGCGATTGCCACGCTTTTTTTTCAATAATTTGTAAAAATAAGGAGAGAATGCAACTATGAATGCTGACCCCGAGAGTCAGTCGCTATTAGCGCAAATATTGTTGTTAATTGTTTTAACATTGGTGAATGCTTTTTTAGCAGCATCAGAAATGTCGCTTGTTTCGATTAATAGAAATCGTGTCGAACAAAAGGCAGAAGAGGGAGATACAAAATCCCAAAAATTATTAAAAATATTAGAAAATCCAACGAATTTTCTATCGACAATCCAAGTCGGAATTACGTTAGTCAATATCTTGTCAGGGGCTTCGTTAGCTGACAGTTTGTCTAGCTATCTTGCACCGTATTTAGGTGGCGGAGTAGCGGCAAAAAGTTTAGCAAGTATCATTGTCTTGGCAATTTTGACGTATGTCTCAATTGTATTTGGCGAATTATATCCTAAACGAATCGCTTTAAACAAGTCTGAAGAGGTTGCTCAATTCACTTCTGGTGCAATTCGTTATATTGGAATTATTGCCAAACCGTTCGTATGGTTGTTGTCGGCTTCGACAAACTTACTTTCACGATTAACGCCAATGACATTTGACGATGAAGATGCAAAAATGACGCGCGATGAAATGCGTTACATGATGGAAACTGAAGGTGTGTTTGAAGACAGCGAGTTGGAAATGTTACAAGGAATTTTTTCTTTGGATACGAAAGTTGCCAGAGAAGTAATGGTTCCACGTACCGATGCCTTTATGGTTGATATTCATGATGACGTAAAAGAAAATATGGATAAAATTTTAGCTGAAAACTTCTCACGTATTCCAGTCTACAATGAAGACAAAGATAAAGTGATTGGTGTTCTGCATACAAAAACCTTACTAAAAAGTGCATACAATGTTGGTTTTGATAATCTTGATTTAAAAGAATTGTTACAAGAACCTTTATTTGTTCCTGAAACAGTCTTTATTGATGATTTATTGTATGAATTGAAAAAGACGCAAAACCAAATGGCGATTCTTTTAGATGAATATGGTGGTGTGGTTGGTTTAGTCACGCTGGAAGATTTATTAGAAGAAATTGTTGGTGAAATTGATGATGAGTCAGATGAAATTGAATCATTATATGAAAAAATTTCTGAAGATGAATACATTATTCAAGGTCGCATGTTAATCGATGACTTTAATGAACTTTTCCATACAAATCTACATATGTCAGATGTAGATACAATGGCAGGTTACTTTATTACTGCATTAGGAACAATTCCTGATGAAGACGATAAATTATCCTTTGATGTAGATAATGTCACTTTAACTTCAGAGGAAATGGAAGGCACTCGTGTCTTGAAGCTACGTGCAAAATTCCGTGAAGAAGAAGTGGATATTGAACCTGAAGAGGAACGACGCTTCTTCCGTAAAGACTTTGAAGAGGATGAACCAAGACGATAGTAAACTACGGGGTCTATGATTTCGATCATAGACTCTTTAATTTGAAGAAAGAAGGCCATTGTTTTTATGAATAGTTATCAATTAAATCCCGAAGTGCAAAAGAATCGTTGGTGGATTTTGGTATCGGTTTCTATGTTTACGTTTATGTCAACACTAGATGGCAGTATTATCAATATTGCGTTACCGACAATCTCTAAAGACATGAATGTTCCTATGAACCAAGCAGAATGGATTGTGTCCATTTATTTAATTGTTGTGTGTGCGTGTTTATTGTTATTTGGAAAAATCGGTGATAGTTTTGGAAAAATTAAAGTGTATCAAATTGGTACCTTGATTTTTACGATTGGTTCGTTACTGTGTGGTTTTAATCATTCTCTTTCATTTTTATTGTTTGCTCGTGTAGTTCAAGCGATTGGTGCCAGCATGACGATGGCAACGAACTCAGGAATTATTACAGAAGTTTTTCCTATGAATGAACGAGGACGTGCGTTAGGCTCAATTGGGGCATTTGTATCTTTAGGTTCAATTGCCGGCCCTGGTTTAGGTGGCTTAATTTTGTCCCAATTTTCTTGGCCATATATATTTTGGATTAATGTACCTGTTGGCATCATTACGATGATAGCGGGCACTAAATTTTTACCAAAAGATATTACCATGACGAAGAAAAAAATTGATAAATTAGGATTCTTGAGTTTTGCATCTTTCATCGTAACATTTTTTGGTGCAGTATTTATTGGACAAGAAGAAGGATTTCTACACATTGTTCCAGTAACATTATTTATTTTAGCGCTTATTTCATTTGTTTTATTTATTTTGATTGAAAAGAAAGTAAAAATTCCTTTAATTGCTTTTTCCATTTTTAAAAACAAAATTTTTACGCTAAGTTTAATTAGTGCGGTAATTATTTTTTCTTCTAACTTTTTTGTGAATGTGGTCATTCCATTTTATCTACAAAAAGCGCGTGGTTTAGGACCTAGTCAAGCGGGAATTTTAATGATGATTTTCCCGTTGGTCATGGTCATTGGTTCACCATTAAGTGGGTATTTAACCGATAAAATTGGCCCAACAAAATTAGTGTTGACAGGATTATCCTTACTTTCGATTACGCAATTAATGTATATGTTTATGGATGTACAGACACCACTTTGGTATTATGTGATAGCGACAGCCATTATGGGACTAGGAAATTCTTTATTCCAATCGCCAAATAATATGTTAGTCATGAGCAGCGTGGCTAAGGAGGACTTAGGTGTTGCGAGTAGTATGAATGCTTTTGCTCGTAATTTAGGGATGGTTATCGGAATTGCATTATCGACAACCGTATTATATGCCGCGATGAGTCAAAAAATGGGAGAAAAAGTCACGACTTATCTAAATGAGCGACCAGATGTCTTTGTCTATGGGATGAAAATTACCTTTTTATGTTCATTGTTACTATGTCTTTTTTCTCTAATAGTAACTGTTTGGCGTATTCGTAAAAATCCAGCAAACTAATTTGCGAGGGATCTTTGAAGAAAGATCCTTCTTTTTTTATGAAATCGATCGAGCAACTTCTCAAAAAACAATTGTTCATATAAAATAGAGAAAAGCAAAGGAGTTATCAGATGAAAAAGAAAGTCACAATTAGTCAAGTAGCTGAACAGGCAGGTGTTTCAAAAACGACGATTTCTCGTTTTTTAAATGGTCAATATGGAAACATGTCCAAAGAAACGAAAGAACGTATCGCTTCGATAATTGAAGAATTGAATTACCGTCCTAGTCGGCAAGCGCAGGCCTTAAAATCAAAACGTAGTTATTTGATTGGTGTTGTTGTAGCAGATATTTCCAATATGTATTCTTCTTTATTGCTGAAAGGAATTGGAGCTGTTTTAGAACGCAATGGTTATCAGATGATTATTATGGATGCTGCAAATTCTGTCAAACAAGAGCGCAGTTTGTTAGAAAAATTACTGGATCAAGGAGTAGAAGCGATTATCTTACAGGCTTCCTCTAGAAATGCTGAAAACTATCAATTTATTCAAGATTACAATATACCATTGCTGTTAGTGGACAGACAAACTGAACCAGTTATTTGGCCATTAGTAACAACAAATAATCAAGAAACAGTGGAAGAGATTTTACATCAAGCACTGCAAAAAGATTATCAAAAAGTGCTGGTAGTTAGTGAACCATTACAAGATGTTACTACCCGTGAAGTTCGTTATCACACAGTCAAAAATGTGACTGAAAAAATGGGAAAAAAACAAGAGCTGCTTGAAGTAACCTCTGAGACTAATTTAAAACCACTCATTTTTGCAGAACTAAAGAATCCTGAACGAACGTTATTATTTGCTTCTAATGGTCGGGTATTAATGGAATTATTAACGATTCTAATCGAAAATAAAATTGATATTCCGCAACAAATAGGCATTACCGGATTTGATGATTGGAATCTAACAGCTTTGGTTGGACCTGGAATTACCAGTATTGAACAACAATCTCAACAAATTGGAGAGGTTGCTGCAGAGAAATTAGTAAATTTTTTGAAAAATTCAGAAGAATTAGAACAAGAAATCATCGTGCCAGCAAAAGTTCAATGGAGAAAGTCAATTTAATTTTTGTTATTTTATAAAAAATATTTTATTTAAAAGATGCTTTGGGAATCGGTTTCCTAAAGCGTTTTTTCTTTTTGTCTTTTTGAGCAGGTGTTTTTAATTTAAGAAAGCGTTGACATTTCAAGGAAACCGGTTTACTATTTATCTATAGAAACCGGTTAACTTAATGAAAGGATAGTGTTTATGGATAAAGAGAATATTGTATTAAATTTATTAGTATTTGCTGAAAAAGTAGGAAATGGCGCTTCGCAAGCCGAAATATTGCAGAAATCAGCAGAGTTGGGATTTAAAAAAGTCGAAATAAGAAGAGAATATTTTCGAAATATTCATCAAGAGAAGCATGTTATTAAACAACTTGCTTCAGACTTAGGAATCGAGCTGTTTTATAGTGTGCCTGATGAAGTGTTTGTTAATGGAAAATTAAATGACTCTTTGCAAAGCTATTTAGATGAAGCTAAAGAAATGGGCGTCAAACATATTAAATGGAATATTGGTGATTTCCAACCTTCTACATCATTGGATGAATTAGAAAAATTAACGCATACCGATATCAACATTAATATTGAAAATGATCAGACGCAAACATCGGGAACGATTCAAGCAATTAGACAATTTATGGAGAAAGTGGAAGAAGAACAGCTTCCAATTGGATATGTCTATGATTTAGGAAATTGGCGTTTCGTAGGAGAAAACGAAGATGATGCTGCTAAACGATTAAAAGAATACGTTCGTTATATCCATGTGAAAGATGTGCGCTATCAAGCGGATAAACCACAAGCCGCCAAACTAGATGATGGCGAAATTGATTGGCGAACTATTTTAGCTCAATTACCGCAAGATGTTCCTGTGGCTATCGAGTATCCGACGACAAATGATTTAGAAATTAAACAAGCAAAAAAACTTTTAGAGGAGTGGTCTGCATGATAGAAAAACAAACACAAATTAACGCGGAAAAATTTGCTTATCAATTTATGAATAGTCTTCAACGACCTGAAGTGCAAACAGAAGAAATGGAGACAGCAGCAAAAGAATCTTTGGCTGCATACTTAACAGCATATTATTTAGCACAACGTTTCAATAATTTAGAGAACACTTTTTTTGAAGAAAATCATCAACAACGTACTTCAGCATACCAACGAATTTTAAGTGAATTGAATCAGTATTAGGAGGCAAATTAAATGGGTGGAGCAATTACAGGTATTTTGTTAGCGATTACTTTTGTTGCATTTGTTGTATATGCAATGAAGGGTGGAAATTTAACAGTTGGATTTTTTGTAATGGCTGTTTTATGGACGATGATAGGCTTAGTGCCGTTTAATCAAGCAATTAAAGAAATTTTTACAGACCCAGTATTAAATTATGGGAAAACTGCATCATATATTATTTTTGGATCATGGTTTGGTCGTGTGTTAGTTGATACAGGAATTGCAGGAAGTATTAGCCGACGAACCGAAAAAGTTGGCAAGAAAAATCCTGTTTTAGCGACCATTTTGATTGCTTTAGTTATTGCATTAATCTTTACCAGTTCATATGGTGTTGGTTCTGCAATTGCAGTAGGAGTGATTTTATTCCCAATCATGTTTTCAATCGGTGTACCTAAACCTATCGCCGTTAGTGTTTTTACGATGTCGATTGGGGCAGCAATGTATGTTAATAACGTTTTATTTGTTCAATTTCAAGTATTTTTCCCAGAAGTTTCTTGGGATGCGCATTACCAACGATTTGGTTTTGTAGCAATGATTATCCAAATGCTTATCGTTTTATTATTTATTCTATTTAACGCAAAGAAAATTCGTAATGGAAAACCAGAAATTGTAGCAACTGATTCAAGTGAAGCAATCGCAGAAGTTCCAATTTGGACTTATGTGTTACCGGTATTACCCGTTGCTTTAAGCATTTTTGCTAAATGGGATGCAGTGCCAGCTTTATTACTTTCAACAATTATTGCTTTTTTAGCAACTGGAAATATGAAATCGTATACACGTTTTGTCAAAATGATGAATGAAACAGCAACTCATGCTATTAGTGACATTTCAGGCTTATTGATTATGTTATTTGTTTTAACAATGTTTCAATCAGCAGCAGTGCATGCGATGTCTGGATTCACAGAAGTTTTCCAACAAATTATTCCAAGCAGTAAAGTGATCATGATAATTATTATAGCCATCTTGGCACCATTATCATTTTTCCGAGGACCGTTAATGTTATATGGAGCAGGTGCAGCGACAGCAGCAGTATTAGTCGGCACAGGAAAATTTGATCAGTATTTCTTATATGGTTTGCTCGTGGTTCCATCCATGATGGGAGTATCAGCATGTATCACTCAATCTTGGAATTTATGGGCGGTTCAATATGCTAGATTAGATACGAAAACATTCTTGTCTACTGGAATTCCATGGGCATGGGGTGCTACTGTTTTGAATTTAATCGCAGCTTTATATCTATTGTAAAATTGTAAACGTGTACAAAAAAACGAATGAGGAGAATGAACAATGAGTGAATTTTTAACAATTGGTGAACCTATAGCATTATTTGGATCAGAAGAGGTAGATAAAAACTTAAAAGAGGCCAAACATTTTCAAAAATTTTTAGCCGGAGCAGAAGTGAATGTAACCGTAGGAGTTTCTCGCTTGGGACACAGTACGCAATACATTACGCGTTTAGGAAAAGACCCCTTTGGTGAATTTATTATCGATCAATTAAAAGAAAATGAGATTGGCACAGATTATATTGATGAAACATCCGATTATTGGACAGCTTTCCAATTAAAAGATCGTGTTAGCAAGGGAGATCCAAGTATTTTTTATTTCCGTAAAGGATCGGCAGCTGCACATTTTGAAGCATCGGTTTTGGATACAATTGATTTTTCAGAAGTGAAATTGGCGCATCTTTCGGGCATCTTTCCAGCAATTTCTTCTGAAGCATTAACGGCCTTTCGTCATTTTGTTGAATTGTTAGAACAACACCAGATTCAAACTACTTTTGACCCAAATTTACGTCCACAACTTTGGGCAAGCCAAGAAGACATGGTCGCTACTATTAATGAACTAGCTGCACATGCAGATATTATTTTACCGGGGATTAATGAAGGTGAAATTTTAATGGGTAGTCGTAATCCAGAAGACATTGCGGACTTTTATTTAAATAATAGTGAAAAAACCAAAACAGTAGTTGTCAAATTAGGAACAGCAGGGGCGTATGTCAAACAAAAAGATGGGACTTCATTTACAATTCCAGGTTTTAAAGTTGAGCATGTAGTGGATACTGTAGGAGCTGGAGATGGTTTTGCAGCAGGCTTAATCACGGCTTTAATTGAAGGTGAAAGTTTAGAAAATGCAGTTATTCGTGCCAATGCAATTGGTGCTTTGGCAGTGCAATCACCTGGTGATAATGATGGCTATCCAACACCAACAGAACTAGCAGATTTTTTAACAAAAAATAAGGTGGCAAGTAAATGAAATTACAAACAGCAATTGATCGTGTAAGTTTGACAGAAGCGTGTCATTTAGCAGCACAACTTGATGGCAAAACGGACATTATCGAAATGGGCACTTCCTTGGTTAAAGATTATGGTAATTTAGCGATTGAAAAGTTACGAGGTGTCATACATCACAGCGAATTATTGGTCGATAGTAAAACAATTGATGAAGGTGCGTATGAATTTAATCAAGGATTCAAATTTGGTGCCGACATTATCACCGTGATGGGAGCAGCTTCCTATGATACATTGCAAGTGTGTTATGAAGTTAGCCAACAAATAAACAAGACCATGATGATTGATTTATTAGAAGTTTCGGATGAAAAAATAAAAAAAATTCTTGATTTTCCGCAAGCTATTTACACATTGCATCATTCGATTGATAAAAAAGACCAACAAGATGCAGTTGCAAGTGTCTCTGATTTCCATCAAAAGTTTCCGCAAATCAATCGTTTAGCGATTGCAGGTGGAATTGATTTAAAACAAGCAACGGCTTTGGCACAACAAAATTTAGTAGAAGTTGTCATTGTTGGGTCAAAAATTACAAAAGCTTCTTCAATGAACGAAGCAGTAAATGAATTTATGAAGGAGATTAAAGGTTATGATTCAAACAATTATGAACGAAATAAATGAAGTAATGAATTTGGTGGATGAAAAGCAAATTGATGCAACGTTACCATTTTTCAAAAAAGATCAACGAATTTTTATTACAGGTGCAGGCCGTAGCGGGTTTCAAGCAAAAGGATTTGCAATGCGTTTGATGCATATTGGTTATCAAGATTATGTGATGGGAGAAACGATTACGCCATCGATTCAAAAAGGAGATACTTGGATTGCTATTTCAGGATCGGGTACCACTAAAGGCATTGTTACGGATACACAGGTTGCCAAAAAATTAGGTTTAGATATTATTGCTTTAACAAGCGATGCAACTTCTCCTTTGGCACAGCTAGCTGATTGCGTTATTGTTATTCCAGGTGCGACTAAAACAGGTGCAGGCATCAAATCAGTTCAACTCTTATCGACGCTGTTTGATCAAACGGTTCATATCACTTTAGATGCTTTGACCTTAAAACTAGCACAAAGAGATGAAACGTCTAATGAAGATGCGTTGCATGAACATGTAAATGTGGAGTGAGTATTATGAAAAAAATAGAAATTCTCAAAAAAATTGAACGTGCTGGAATTATTGCCGTGATTCGTGGAGAGACAGCAAAAGAAGCTATTCAAAGCAGTGAAGCAATTCTTGCTGGAGGAATTCAAGGGATAGAAGTGACTTTCACGGTTCCGCAAGCGGAGCAAGTGATTTATGAACTACATCAGCGTTACCAAGAATATTCGGAAGTCGTACTAGGTGCCGGTACAGTATTAGATGCAACTACTGCCAGAATCGCTATTAGCGCAGGTGCACAATTTATTGTGAGTCCATGTTTTGATAAAGAAACAGCTAAGCTATGTAATTTATATCAAATTCCTTATTTGCCTGGATGTATGACAATTACTGAAATGAAAACTGCACTTACTTATGGAGCAGATATTATCAAATTGTTTCCAGGCAGTTTATCGGGACCAAATGCAATCAAAGCGTTTCACGGTCCCTTACCGAATGTAGACATCATGCCTACTGGAGGCGTAAATTTAGAAAATTTACATGAATGGGTTGCAGCTGGAAGTATTGCAGTAGGCGTTGGTGGCAATTTATTAGCACCTGCTAAAGACGGTAATTTTGATAAAATGACAGCTTTAGCAAAACAATATCAGAAACGTTATCAAGAAGTCATCAATCAATTATAAAAATGTTTGAAAAAGAGTTTGCAGCTACGGTTGTAGACTCTTTTTCAATACGACAATTCATGGTATACTGAAAAAGTTCGTGAATATGTACAGCATATTTAACTAGAGAGTGAAAGGAAATTAGTGCAGATAAAATGAATAATCCAAATTTAAAAGAACAAGTAGATAGCCGTCGCACCTTTGCGATTATTTCCCATCCGGATGCGGGTAAAACGACCATTACCGAGCAATTATTGCTTTTTGGGGGCGCGATTCGTCAAGCAGGAACTGTTAAAGGGAAAAAAACAGGAAACTTTGCGAAATCTGACTGGATGGAAATCGAGAAACAACGTGGAATTTCAGTAACCAGTTCAGTTATGCAATTCGATTATCAAAATAAACGCGTAAATATTTTGGATACACCCGGACATGAGGATTTCTCAGAAGATACGTATCGAACGTTAATGGCAGTGGATAGTGCAGTCATGGTTATTGACAGTGCCAAAGGGATTGAAGCACAAACGAAGAAATTATTCCAAGTTGTTAAACGCCGCGGTATTCCTATTTTTACGTTTATTAATAAATTAGACCGTGATGGACGTGAACCATTAGAATTATTAGAGGAATTAGAAGAGTTGTTAGATATCGAATCTTATCCAATGAACTGGCCAATTGGTATGGGGAAAGGGATGGAAGGCTTATATGATATTTACAACAATCGTGTGGAGTTGTACCGTCCAGAAAACTATGATGGCGAACGTTTGATTCCATTAGATGAAAATGGAGAAATTCCAGCATCTCATCCATTGACAGAGCAAAGTATTTATACACAAGTTTTAGAAGAAGTAGAATTGTTAAAAGAAGCGGGCGATGAATTTGATACAGAGAAAATTGCGCGCGGCGAACAAACGCCGGTTTTCTTTGGTTCTGCCTTAACTAACTTTGGGGTACAAACATTCCTAGAAACCTTTTTACAATTTGCACCAGCACCATATGCACATAAAACAATGGACGACCAAATGATTAGTCCGTATGAAGAAGAATTCTCTGGTTTCGTCTTTAAAATTCAAGCCAATATGAATCCTGCTCACCGTGACCGAATTGCTTTTGTTCGTGTCTGTTCAGGAACGTTTGAGCGTGGGATGGATGTAGCGTTAGAGCGTACTGGCAAAAAAATGAAATTGAGTAATGTGACGCAATTTATGGCAGATTCCCGTGAAAACGTTCAAGAAGCTGTTGCAGGAGATATTATTGGGGTCTACGATACAGGAAATTATCAAATTGGTGACACCTTATATGAAGGGAAATTAAAAGTTGCGTATGAAGAATTACCTTCATTTACACCAGAACTATTTATGAAAGTTACTGCTAAAAATGTGATGAAACAAAAATCATTCCATAAAGGTATCTATCAATTAGTTCAAGAAGGGGCAATTCAGTTATATAAAACATATTTAACTGATGAATATATTATTGGTGCTGTTGGTCAACTCCAATTTGAAGTTTTCCAACATCGTATGTTAAATGAATACAATTCTGAAGTCATTATGACACCTATGGGAAATAAAATTGCGCGTTGGATTGAACCAGAAGACTTAGATGAACGTATGAGTTCTAGTCGTAACATCTTAGCAAAAGACCGTTTTGATCAACCATTATTCTTGTTTGAAAACCAATTTGCGGAGCGTTGGTTTGCTGACAAGTATCCAAATGTGAAATTGAAGAGTTTGATGTAGGATATTGTTGAAGATTATTCAAACTTACACCTTTTTTATGTCAAGTTAGGCGTAAAAAAGGTGTTTTTTCAGTTGTTTGACAGATAAATTGCGTATTTATCCATGAACAAATTTTGAATAGACGACAAGGAGAAATAATGAGAGAGAAATTAGCAGAACTAGGCAATCAAAATCGATATACGTTTCAAGGGAAGTTTCAGTTTTATGGGTACCAAGGAACGGGCACTTTAACCGTTATTATGAAGAATTCCAACATCCTACTTTTATGATAGCTGACTTAAAAGTTTTTCAAAAAGGAACATTTGAATTGATAGCCGATCATTTATGGATGAATTTAACGAAACAATTTTTAACCTATGGCTGGTTAGAAAAAGGGGATGTCCTTCAATTTGATGGACGAATAACAGATGATCAAAGTAAACAAGAAAAAATCTACGATATTGAACAACCTACCAAAGTCAGCATAGTTAGAAATGGGGTCGAACTTATGCCGGACTTTGTTTTATTGAAAAAAACATATGCTGATTTAGTCAAAGAAATTAAAGAACACAATAAAGAATATTATGCGGCTAGAGATTTTATTGATGCAACGTATTTAACCATTCAGCATTGGCCTAAATTGCAAGTGATAATGATGATTGATGAGCAACCATATACCCAAGAAGAGTTTAAACAACGTTATTTTGATAGAGATGCACTTATCGAACTACATAACAGCGATAAAGTACTAAAACGAATATTTTATAATGGTGAAGTGAAATCAGAAAATATCATCTCAGAAAGTGATATTAATGCGTATTTTGAAAAACAAGATTTTTCGCAATTCTTTTAATTAATTGCGAAAAAAGCTTGTATACTCTAAAATATTTTTAAAGGAGTGAATGAAATGGCGAGCCAATTAACAGTCACGATTGTTTTCAATGGAAAAGAAATTTCCAATAGTTTAGACCCAGCAACTATCGAAACTGTTGCAGAGGCAGAAAAGATTGTCAATGAAGCAATCGAGACGTTTATTCAACGGTATAAATTAAATGATCTACTCGCGCAAAAGGTCCGAAAAGAATCCTATTGGAATAAAGAAGAATTTCTACAAATGAATGAAGAAGATAAATACAGTCTGACCCATTCAAAAGAAATTTATGAATTATTTCAACGCTATCTAAACGAAAGTCATATGGAAAAAGCACAAGCCGTTCGTTTAGCAAAAGAAAATATTGCCAATTATTATCAATTAATTACTGATTTAGAGCATGAAGGCTATGCGCGAGACGTAGCGAAACAGATTGTTGACAACAGCCCACGAAGAAAAGAACGGTTGGAATTTGCAGTGATGGTATTAGGTGATAAAGGGTATCCCAAACACCAACAAGAAATTGCGGAACTAAGAGGGTTTTATGCATAATAAAAAAGAGTGGGACATCATTGTCCGCACTCTTTTTTATTATTCCACAGGTAACGCCTTAGGAATAGATATTTCAATAAACTCACTGTCTTCCAAAATTGTAATATCTTCTTCAGAATACAATTCAGAAGGAATCTTCGCTAAAAAGTGATTCTTTATTTCTTCAACTTCTTCTGGGTGAACTCTTCTCTTGTTATTTACAATTACAATTTCATTATGGAGCGGTGCTTCTGTATAAATAACAGTAGTGTTACCAGCAGTAAAAACTTTGACTAATGAAGCATCAGTATTCTCAAGTTGTTGCTTTACTAATCGAGAGTGGCTATTCGTTACATTTACCAACTTCATATCGCTCACCTCACATTCTCTTGTCTATAAGTCAATTATATTTTTTTTTCAAAGAAATATAAAGTATTATCTCTTAAAAAAGTAAAAAAAGTTGGTCAAAACATAGGGATTGACCAACTTTTTTTCGATAAGAAATCTATTTTATTCTTTTTCATTAGAAGCTTCATTTTTCGCTGTGATAATGACTTTGTCTTCATCGTTTAGAGTAGCTTCTAGAGTGTGTGCTTGTGGATAGTCTAGATAAAATTCTGCAATACCATCTTCAATTTGTTCTTGAATGGTGCGACGTAATGGTCGAGCACCCATTGCTGGGTCATAACCCAATTCCACCAATTTTTCTTCGACATCTTGCGTGACATCAATGTGTAAATGTTGTTGTGCTAACATACCATTCACTTCGTCTAACATTAAAGCAACAATCTTCAATAGATTTTCTTTGCTTAATGCCTTAAATTCGATGATACCATCAAATCGATTCAAAAATTCTGGTGTGAAGTAATGGTGCAATTGGTTCAAGACAGAACGAGTAATTCCTTCTCTGGCAGCCGCAAAACCAACATTGGCTTCAACTTTACCTGTTCCAGCATTACTTGTCATAATGATTAACGTATCTTTAAAGCTGACAGTTCTTCCTTGGGCATCTGTCAAACGGCCATCCTCTAGAATTTGTAAGAACATATGCAGCACATCAGGATGAGCTTTTTCGACTTCATCTAATAGGATTAAACTGTATGGATTGCGACGAACTTTTTCCGTTAATTGACCGGCTTCTTCATAGCCTACATAACCTGGAGGAGAACCGATTAATTTTGAAATACTATGTTTTTCCATGTACTCTGACATATCAAAACGAATCATTGACTCTTCCGAACCAAACATTTCATAAGCTAACTGTTTCGCCAGTTCCGTTTTTCCGACGCCTGTTGGTCCTACGAATAAGAAAGAACCAATTGGACGATTTTTCTTGCCAAGCCCAACACGATTTCGACGAATCGCTTTGGCTACTTTATCGATGGCTTCATCTTGACCAATCACATGTTGTTTTAAGTCATTGGCTAAGTTTTTCAATTGAGTTTGTTCTTTTTCTTTGAGTTCACCAACGGGAATACCGGTGCGTTCTTCAACGATATTTTCCATGATTTTCTCATTAATGATAGGTGTCTCTTCATCCGATACTTGGCGTTCTTTCATTTGTTGGAGTTTATTGATTTGATCACGATAATACGCAGCCTTTTCAAAATCTTCTTCTTGAGAAGCTTGTTGTTTTTGTTGTTGCGCATCTGCTAATTTTTTATCAATTACTTTTGGATCGACAAATTGAATCGTTAAGTTTTCTTTTGAACCTGCTTCATCTAATAAGTCAATTGCTTTATCTGGTAAAAAGCGATCTTGAATATATCGATTAGAAAGAACCGCAGCTGCACGAATGGCTTCGTCTGTATATTTTACATGATGATAATCTTCATAGCGTGGTTGCAAACCTTTCAAAATAGTAATGGTTTCTTCAACAGAAGGTTCATCTACACGCACCGGTTGCATTCTACGTTCTAGTGCGGCATCTTTTTCAATGATTCGATATTCGCTAAGGGTCGTAGCACCGACCATTTGAAGTTCGCCACGAGCTAATGCGGGTTTTAAAATGTTTCCGGCATCTAAATTACCGTCGCCAGCGTTACCCGCACCAACGATTTCATGAACTTCATCAATGAACAAGATGATATTTTCAGCTTGTTTGATTTCTTCAATTAGTTTTTGTACACGTTCTTCAAATTGTCCACGAATACCTGTTCCTTGAACTAAAGAAGCGACATCTAAACGGATGACTTCTTTATCTAATAATTTTTGTGGTACATCGCCATCAACAATTTTTTGTGCCAAACCTTCAACCACAGCCGTTTTTCCAACACCAGGTTCGCCGATTAACACAGGGTTATTTTTCGTACGACGATTTAAAATTTCAATGACACGTTTAATTTCTGCGTCACGTCCCACAACTGGATCGATTTCGCCGTCGCGTGCTTGTTGTGTAATATTGATGCCGTATTCACCTAAAATTCCAGGTGTATTGTTGAGAGGTGGTTGTCCACCATTAAAGTTATTTTGATTTCCACCAGTTTGGGTCGGTGGTGTCTGATTGTACGAAGGTGTTCCTGGTTGCATTTGTTGAGACATTTGTCTAAACAAATCATCTAGACTACCAAAGCCAAACGGATCTTGAGGCATCGCATTTGTTGTTTGTTGACCTTTAATTTTTTGGTAACAACTTTGACAATAGTCAATTTGTTTTCGTTGTCCACCGACATTTGCATATAAATGAATTGTTGCTTCATTTTTTCCACAGTTTTGGCAAAGCATCGTGTCTCACGACCTTTCATATAGTTTTGTCTCTTGTAGTGAGTGTTAAGGAAAAAGGAGGGATATATTTAATTGACCAACTTTGACCTTTAATCATATTATACAATCTTTTAGTGGATATGCAAGTATTTGAATTTGCAGTTTTCATAAAAAGAACTATAATTTCTAAGAGAGAAAAATTATCAGAACTAAAGGGGAATAACTATGGAAAACAATCCTTATATTGATTTATTAGATAAATTAAAAAAAGGTGAAATCGAAGAAATTGTTGTAGAAAAAGAGGCGTTTTTTACGTTTCGAGAGGTTTGGATTGACCGAGAAGACCGCACATCTTTTGTTGGTGAAGCAGGTTTAAATGGGAAAATTATTTATCGTTATGAAGCGGATTCTAAGTAAAAAGCAATTTTCGCAAGTATTTGAGGATTTATTTAGGAAAACGGTTGTCTAACTAACAAAAAAATGGTAATCTTAACAATTGAAAGGGTGGTTAAATTCTGTCTATTAGATAAGAGTTGACAAAAGTAAGCCCTCACAAAAAATTTAGATATCACTAAAGGAGATTGATAATATGGAAAAGAAAGATTTTCACGTAATTGCTGAGACAGGAATTCACGCACGTCCAGCGACTTTATTAGTTCAAACAGCGAGCAAATTTAACTCTGATGTTAACTTAGAGTACAAAGGTAAATCAGTTAACCTTAAATCAATCATGGGCGTTATGTCTTTAGGTGTTGGCCAAGGTTCTGACGTTACAATTACTGCAGAAGGTGCTGACGAAAAAGAAGCAATCGCTGCTATCGTTGAAACAATGCAAAAGGAAGGATTGTCTGAATAATGGTTGAAATGCTAAAGGGCATTGCGGCAAGTGATGGCGTAGCAGTTGCGAAGGCATACCTATTAGTTCAACCTGACTTAACTTTTAAAAAAGTTACAGTTGAAGACACATCTGCTGAAGAAGCTCGTCTAGATGATGCATTAGCTAAATCTACTGAAGAATTAAAACAAATTCGTGATAAAGCTGCTCAAGCTTTAGGCGAAGAAGAAGCGCAAGTATTTGACGCACATTTAATGGTTCTTAGTGACCCAGAAATGATCGGTCAAATCAAGCAAAATATTTCAGACAATAAAGTCAATGCAGAATCTGCGTTAAAAGAAGTTACAGACATGTATATTGGCATGTTTGAAGCAATGGAAGATAATGCATACATGCAAGAACGTGCTGCGGATATCCGCGACGTTGCTAAGCGTGTATTAGCACATTTATTGCAAGTAATTTTACCTAATCCATCGATGATTAATGAAGAAGTTGTTGTGATTGCACATGACTTAACACCGAGTGACACAGCGCAATTAGATCGTAATTTCGTTAAAGCATTCGTTACAAACATTGGTGGACGTACTTCTCACTCAGCGATTATGGCTCGTTCTTTAGAGATTCCAGCAATTGTGGGAACAAAAGATATCACTGACAAAGTAAAAGCTGGTGATATTGTAGCTGTTAACGGTATTGAAGGTGACGTTATTGTCAACCCTACTGAAGAACAAGCTACTGAATTCCACAAAGCTGGCGAAGCTTTCGCTGCTCAAAAAGCAGAATGGGAAAAACTAAAAAATGCCCAAACTGTTACAGCTGACGGTAAACACATCGAATTAGCAGCAAACATTGGTACACCAAAAGATTTAACTGGTGTTCACAACAATGGTGCGGAAGCTATTGGACTTTACCGTACAGAATTCTTGTACATGGATGCTCCAGACTTCCCATCTGAAGAGGACCAATATGAAGCGTATAAAGCTGTATTGGAAGGCATGGATGGTAAACCTGTAGTTGTTCGTACAATGGATATTGGTGGAGATAAAGAACTACCATATCTACAATTACCACATGAAATGAACCCATTCTTGGGATATCGTGCATTACGTATTAGTTTGTCAGAATTAGGCGATGACATGTTCCGTACGCAATTGCGTGCATTGTTACGTTCTTCTGTTCATGGACAATTACGTATCATGTTCCCAATGGTTGCAACGCTGAAAGAATTCCGCGCTGCTAAAAAAATGTATGACGAAGAACGTCAAAAATTAGTTGACGAAGGCGTAGCAGTTGCTGATGATATCCAAGTTGGTATCATGATTGAAATTCCTGCAGCAGCGGTTTTAGCTGACCGTTTTGCGAAAGAAGTTGACTTCTTCAGTATTGGAACAAATGACTTGATTCAATACACAATGGCAGCAGACCGTATGAACGAACAAGTTTCTTACTTGTATCAACCATATAACCCATCAATTCTACGTTTAATTAAGAACGTCGTTGATGCAGCTCACGCTGAAGGTAAATGGGCTGGTATGTGTGGAGAAATGGCCGGCGATCAAATGGCTGTTCCATTATTAGTGGGTATTGGTTTAGATGAGTTCTCAATGAGTGCGACATCTGTTCTAAAAACTCGTAGTCTAATGAAACGTTTAGACACTACTAAAATGCAAGAACTTGCAAATCGTGCGCTGAAAGATTGCGACACAATGGAAGAAGTCGTTGCTTTAGTTGAAGAATACGTTGGTGAATAAGGCTTTTTAAGGTTTTATTCTCAAAAATTGAAAGGCTCTACCTCTCTAATTTTCAGCGGGAGGTAGAGCCTTTTTTTGTTCTGAAAAAACAACTAAATGCCAAATTAAATGCCATTTGATTCTTTTTTTTAGAAACTAGCAAATTTCGCTAACTTATCCGCTGTAGCAATTTTTTGTTTTTGACTAACATGCGTGTAGATATTATTGGTTATTTCGATAGAAGCATGCCCAAGGATTTCTTGAGCTTCTTTCATATCTATGCCAGCTTGATACAACATAGAAGTGTATTTCGCAAGTGAAAAGTGAACCATAACTAATTTTCGTATACTTGGTAATCTAAGATCTTTACACATTTGAATAACTTGTTCCTTCGTTGTCATGATGAAGTGACCTCCTCTAATTGATTAAATAATGCGGCATATGCCATCATGTTATCTTCCGCCTGCTTAGTAATATCGTCATGCTGCATTGAATGACCTTCATTTGGTAGAGATTGTTCGCATAGAAACAATATTCTTTCTGTCGAAACATGATCTAACCGGATAGCTTTAAGCTGGTCAATGGCACTTATCACTTCATCAATATTGTTATTCATTTGTATATAAAAGAGTAACTCTAGAAATTCTTTTTCTTTTCCTATATAATGTTCGTAGTAGATATTTTTTATTTTTGTTGGTGCTTGCCTCAAACATTCACTTTGGGCGATAGCACCTTTTTTCTTTCAAATGTTTTTAAATAATGATTAATATCCATAATCCATTGATGCAATCCCCAACATCGCTCATGTGTAGCGACGAGTTCACCTTCCACAAATAACTTTATTTTCTTTGCACCTACTTTGGCCTTAATATACTTTCCAACATGTCCCTCGGGGACAGAATAATGATTTTGCTTAAAAACAATCGTGCTATATTTGTTAACTCGTACCTCTACTATATCTGCTGGATCAAAGGGTGAAATAGCTGGTCTAGATTGCATTGCTTCTTGACCCAATAATTCATGATGTGGCACTTTATGTTCGTGATGAGTTCTTTTATTTAGTTTTTCTAACGTTGTTTCTAAGTGTATACTTGCTTCATTTGGATAGGTTACACTGGACTAGACAGAAAAAATAAGGTGTGTACAATAAGAGAAAACACCTGGAGGAAAAATTATGTCAAAACGTCAAAGAAGAACCTATTCAAAAGAATTTAAACAACAAATGGTAGATTTGTACAATGCTGGGAAACCGCGAGCAGAAATCGTTCGGGAATATGAATTAACCCCCTCAGCTTTTGATAAATGGGTCAAACAAGCCAATACAACAGGATCATTCAAAGAAAAAGACAACCTAACCCCTGAACAAAAAGAATTAGCTGCTTTACGAAAAAGAAATCAACAGTTAGAAATGGAGAATGATATTTTAAAGCAAGCGGCGCTGATATTCGGACGAAACGACAAGTAATTGATGCCAACAAGCACAAATACTCTATATCAGCGATGTGTCAATGTCTAGGGATTTCTCGCCAAACATATTACTATCAACCAAAGAAAAAACAAAGTGAAGCTGAAATTGAAGAGGCGGTAACCGAAACCTTTTATCAAAAACGCAAAGTCTATGGTACGCGTAAAATAAAAAAGAGCCTAGAAAATCAAGGGATTCGTGTTAGTCGGCGTAAAATCGGCAGAATCATGAAGAATCGTGGGTTGAAGTCTACTTATACGATGGCCTACTATAAGCATCATGGAACTTCTTGTAATGAAGCGCCAGTTAAAAATCTATTGAATCGTGAGTTTTCACATAAAAATCCATTAGAAGCAATCATAACAGATTTAACCTATGTACGAGTTGGAAAGAAATGGCACTATATTTGTTTGATATTAGACTTGTTCAATCGTGAAATCATTGGTTATTCTTGTGGCGAGCATAAATCTGCGGCTCTAGTAAAAAAAGCTTTCAGCCGTATATCTTATCCATTAACAGAAGTAGAACTTTTTCATACGGATCGTGGGAAAGAATTTGATAATCAAACAATTGAAATGATTTTACAAGCATTTGGTATCACACGTTCACTTAGTAAAAAAGGCTGTCCTTATGATAATGCCGTAGCAGAATCTATGTATAAATCCGTCAAAATCGAATTTGTTTATTCAAAAAAAATTGAGACTTTGAAGGAATTAGAACTAGAATTATTTGATTATGTACATTGGTGGAATCATCTTCGTTTGCACGGTACACTTGGCTACGAGACACCCATTCATATCCGTTATCAGAGATTGGCGCAGCAAACCCTTGACAATGAGCATGGTCATGATAGCGAAAGCGAGGCAGCGTAATTCCCAATTGAGCTTCTGCCGTTGAAATTCATGACCATGGAGGCTCGTTGTCAAGGGCAATCGGAACAAAGTGCAAGAATTCTATATACACCTTATAAAATTTGTCAAAATAAGTGTTGCCATTTCAAACTTATAGTTATGATCCAACTGTTTTATAATTTACTGGTAAGGATAAAGTCCATATAATTGTGTAAAAGATAAAAGGCCATGTAAGAGCCCTTTTACGGTACAATGTTTTTAACCACTAAAAACATACCTAGGAGGACTTTACATGACCCAAGTACATTTTACACTGAACAACGAAGAGATTCAAAGTATTATTGAACATTCTGTAAAAGACGATGTTTCTAAAAACATTTTGACCACTGTATTCAATCAATTGATGGAAAACCAGCGAACTGAATACATTCAAGCTGAAGACTATGAACGATCTGAAAGCCGACAAAGCCAACGAAATGGCTACTACGAGCGTGACTTTACGACTCGCGTTGGAACTCTTGAATTACGAGTACCCAGAACACGTGACGGCGAGTTTTCACCAACGGTGTTTGAGCGTTATCAGCGAAATGAAAAAGCGCTGCTCGCTTCAATGCTTGAGATGTATGTTTCAGGCGTTTCAACACGTAAAGTCTCAAAAATCGTTGAAGAACTGTGTGGTAAATCAGTTTCTAAATCCTTTGTCTCTAGTCTGACTGAACAGTTAGACCCAATGGTCAACGAGTGGCAGAACCGCTCACTTTCGGATACAAACTATCCTTACTTGATGACAGATGTTCTCTACATAAAGATTAGAGAAGATAACAGGGTCCTTTCTAAAAGTTGCCATATTGCGATCGGAATTACAGAAGATGGAGACCGAGAAATCATTGGCTTTATGATTCAAAGCGAAGAGAGTGATGATACTTGGTCCATCTTCTTTGAGTACTTAAAAGAACGAGGTTTAAGGGGAACAGAACTCGTAATTTCTGATGCCCATAAAGGCTTAGTGTCTGCGATTCGTAAATCCTTTACCAACGCAAGTTGGCAGAGATGTCAAGTTCACTTCTTAAGAAATATTTTTACAACGATTCCTAAGAAGAACTCTAAACCTTTTAGAGAAGCTGTAAAAGGAATCTTTAAGTTTACAGATATCAATTTAGCACGAGAGGCCAAAAATCGCCTCATAGATGAATACATCGATCAAACAAAATATACAAAAGCTTGCGAAACCTTAGATAATGGCTTCGAAGATGCCTTTCAATACACGGTTTTGGGTAACTCTCACAACCGACTGAAAAGCACCAACCTTCTTGAACGTCTGAACCAAGAAGTACGCAGAAGAGAAAAAATCATTCGAATCTTTCCTAACCATGCTTCAGCCAATCGATTAATTGGAGCAGTCCTTATGGACTTGCATGATGAATGGCTGAGTTCGACAAGAAAGTATATTAAGTTTGGCAAGTAAAAAACAGTGAGAACATTGTATAGTATTTTACACAGGATTATGGACTTGACTCTGGTAAGGAGAGATATTTTTGAAGAAAAATAAACTAAATAATTTTTTTATGATATTAGTATTGTTTATTCCCATTTCAATAGTGACATATTTAGATAAGGATTGGAATATTGTTATAATTTTTCTTATAGCTTCAATAGCAATATTAATATTTATTAATATTGAAGATTTTGAATTATTCAAAATCTCTAAAGAAGGAATCGAAGTAAAAAGGATCCTTCGTGAAGCTAAATTAACATTGGATGAAGCTAATAGGCTGGCTATTAATACTCTAAAGCAAACTTTGCGCCAAGTTATGAAGTTAGGAAATTTTAATGGGTTGGAGGCAGTGACTGAGTATAATTTTTATAATAAATTTTATACAGAATTAAAAGAAAGTGATAGTGAACTAAATGAAATGCTTCAAAGGTTAAAAAATACAACTTATAGACTGATAGCTCTAGACTTATTAATTGTATCTGATGGACTGTTAAAAAATGAAACTAATTCAAAAAAGCTGACAGAACAACAGAGAAGAGAATTAAATGAAATTTGTAATTCTTTAAATCCGGAAAAATTTAAAATAGGTGAAATTAAATATCAGACAGAATTAAAAGATAGACATCTAAACTTCGAATTCATAAATAAACTTGTGTTGAAGATGTTATCCGCTGTAAACGAAGGGGATAGTTATAAATATGATGAGCTTGAGGCGGATATGAATGTATATCTATATTTTTTCAACGTGAGCAAAGAATTAGGAGTAAAAAAGCAAAAATTAAAGAAATCTAAGGATGATATTGTAATTGAGAAGGCTTCTAAAGTAGATACTATACAATAGTAGAATAAAGTAGAGTATTAACATAGTAAATGTAATGTTAATACTTTGCTTTTTTATAAAAAATGTAAATACGATTAAAAGCGGAGTAACCTAGATTGTGGTTACTCCGTTTTTTTGTATAGCTGGGATTATTTCTTTCTATTTTTAGACCGTTTGGTTTTAACCACTAGCATCCATAGTAAATTAAAGAAAATGAAAGAATAAATTGCAGAAGCAATGAAATCACCATTTATAATATACTCAATGAGTATACCTACTATGCTGCCTATAATACCGACTAAAATAATAGTTAAGTATGGGCGTTTATTATAAAAGTTAGATAAATAATTGTATGCTTTTTTCATTGTAGCTACTTAGTCATGTATTTAGTTGCCACTATGCGTCCCATACCATCATATCCTGAACTTTTATAGAAACCGACCCAACCATTGCCGTTTTTATCCCATTTTTTAGCTACGGCATTTCCAGGAGCGTTGCCTAACTTGGTCCATTGTGCAGCATTTAATAATCCGCTTATAGCTAATGCAGGTAGTCCCACTGTTCCAGCAACTACACCTATGCCTGAATATAGAGCAGTGTTTATTGATCCTGCTAACACGCCTGTTGACACGGCTATATTAGTATATGTCCAAGGGCCCCACTTCATAACGTTAGCTGCAGTTTGTATACTTCTTGAACTAATGTTATTTTCTTCGTAAACTACTACAACTGGGCCATCAGGGGTGTTTTCGATAAAAACATTATCTGGTAGTTCTTCTGAATTAAGTAAACTATTCAAATCGTCATAATTCAATTCAGAACCACTTTCAATGATTGATGAAGTTGTTTCTTCATTACCAGTAATATCATCTGCATAAGCTATAGCACCTATTGTTCCTGGTAAAACTGTACTACCTAATGTTAATAAAGATGCTCCTAAAATTAATAATTTCTTCAAATAAAAAACCTCCTTAAATTTATAAATAATTTATAACACAAAAATGTAGATAAAAACCATTTTTGTCCTAAACGTAGTAAATTCATTCCTGAACGTCATATCTTTATATTGTCAGTGCTAAACTAAATTGAACAGTTTTCGATGAATAAGATTGAACACTTTCGCCAAAGAATATCTCCAATCCTGTATACTTTTAAAGGTATCTTAGGTTATTGGAGGACGAAAGGTGAAGAAGAAGTTAATGTTATATTTGGAAATTCAACAGATGAAGGAGCGGGACTTTTCCATCCAACAAATCGCAAAGCAGTTGAAGGTATCCCGCACAACGGTTTATAACTACATGGAGAAGACACCGGAAGAAGCTTTTGAATGGGTCAATTCATTAGGTTCGAGGAAGAAGAAATTGGACCCATACAAGGATTGGATTGTTGCTTGGCTTCAAGAGTATCCGCATCTGAATGCGTCTCAAATACAGGATTGGCTGCTTGAGAAATTCCCCGACTTCACCGTTGGTGAAAGTACGATGCGGTTATATGTGAATCAAATACGCGAAGAATATCAGATAGCTAAAACTAAAGTTGTGAGGCAATACGAGGCGGTCGAAGAACAACCGATGGGAAAACAGGTACAAGTCGATTGGGGCGAAACGCGTCAAAAGACGCAGGATCAAAGAGAAATCAAATTATACTGCATTTGTTTCTTACTTTCCCATTCACGCTACCGCTATGTGGAATGGCAAAACCGCCCCTTTACGACTCGTGATGCCATTCGAAGCCATGAGAATGCTTTCGAATTCTTTGGTGGCATGCCGGAAGAAATCGTTTATGATCAGGACCACCTAATCACTGTGAGTGAGCACGCTGGAGACATGATCCTGACCGCTGAATTCCAAGCGTACAAACAGCAACGGAAGTTCAGAGTCCATTTATGCCGCAAAGCCGACCCCGAATCCAAAGGAAAAGTGGAGAGTACGGTAAAGTATGTGAAACGAAATTTCGCCGATAGCCGGATTTATACGACAATCGAGAACTGGAATGAGCGCTGTTTAGCCTGGTTGGAAAGAACGGGCAACCGAAGGGTTCATGGAACAACAAAAAAGAGACCGGTAGAAGTGTTTCTCCTCGAAAAGCAACACTTAAAACCAGTCTCTAAACTACTCTCAACCGAGAGTATCACCGGTTCAAGTATAACAAGAACGGTAAACAAGGACAATACGGTTTTTTATAAATCAAACCGTTATTCCGTACCACTAGGCACTTACAGACCGAAAGGCCTGAATACAGTGGCTATTGAAATCAAGGAAGATACGAACGATCAAAAACGGCTTATTATCAGAAAACAGCCCGATGGGGAAATTCTGGCGAACCATCCTCTGGAAACTTCAACTGGCAAACTGATCAAAAATAAAAACCATGGGCGCGATCGTTCGAAGGGCATTCAAAGCTATAAGGAAACCGTTGCGCAGCAGTTCAAAGATTTGGAGCTTGCCTCACGATACATTGATATCTTGATGGAGAAGTATCCGCGCTATAAAAGAGACCAACTGGCCGTTCTACAGAAAGCGGCCCTCGAATACCCCACTGTCATTGATGAGGTCCTACAGAAGTGTATGTCTGAACATCTGATGAGTGCGAATGACTTTACGGATGTGGCTAAATACTTGGCTGCCCCTCGGAAAGAGACGCCGCCTGTTCCACCCGTACAAGCAGTCCGATCGGATTGCGCTGATATCAACGTGGAGACGCATCCGATGAGTACCTATACGGAAATTCTGGGAGGTGCCGCCTCATGAATGATAGCATGGACGCGCTGCAGAGCCAGTTCAGACAGCTGCGCTTGGTGGAAACTGCGAGCGAGTTGCCTGAGCTTTTCCGTAAAGCCGAACAGGCCTCCTGGACCTACCGGGAACTGGTGCAGGAGATTGTGTGCTTCGAATTAAGGAAGCGCGAGGAAAAAAGTGTTCAGAAACGATTGAAATGGGCTAAGTTCCCGTACCACAAAACACTGACGGAATTCGACTTATCAGATCAGACTTCTCTGAGTAAACGGCAGCTTACCCAGCTCCAAGAGCTTACTTGGCTTGAGCAGCAGTATAATCTCATCTTTTTGGGTCCGAGCGGTGTGGGGAAAACGCACTTATCCATTGCCTTAGGCATGGAGGCCATCCAGAAGGGATTTCAGGTGACGTTCGTGACAATGGGAGAACTACTCTCCCTTCTGAAAACTGAAGAATTCACGCGAAAAGCGCAGGTCCAGCTCAATCGGATCCGAGCGTCTGATTTAGTGATCATTGATGATTTGATGTATATGGCAATGGATCAAAGGGAAGCTACCCTGTTTTTTCATTTGATCAATCATCTATATGAACGGAGTTCAATCATCTTGACCTCCAATAAGAGCCCCGACCAATGGGGAGAATTATTGGGCGATGAGGGCGTCGCAATGGCTATCCTAGACCGTATTCTGCATCGAGCGGAGGTCGTTCACATGAATGAAGCTAGCTACCGTATGAAGCATCGCCAGAGCATGTTTGTGAGCGAAAGTGTTCAAAATTAATTGGCGTTAACTGTTCAATTCTACTTGACGCTGACATATATGTAATTTTTCAAAAAATACATATACTAATAAATAAAGCTAACACTCATTTATGGAAAAGAATCACTCGAATTTGTATATCATTTGGAATAAGTTATTCCTTTCAAAATAAGATGAAATGATTATAAACTGGTCTTTAGACTGATATTATAGAAAGAAAACTTTGTAGATGATATACTAAAGATATTATATTGTTATCAAGGAGTTACTAAATGAAGGCATCTATAGGCGAATCGTTAGGAGATTATACTAGACATGAGATATTGAGTACCATGGAGTCTGAAAGTCAAAAAATATTTAAGGAGAACCATCCAAAATTTACACCTAATCAACTTATAGAAACTATGAGCAGAAAAGGTATTAAATTTAATTTGATGAGTAGAGAAGAGGCTAAAAAAAGAATTACTGAAAATACTTATTACTTCAAGGTTGGTGTATACCGTCATAATTTTATCAAAGATGAGAATGGTCAATATAGTAATTTAGATTTTGCGCATTTAGATGATTTGGCTATCTTAGATATGCGTTTAAGAAAAATTTTACTAAACATGTCATTGGACTTAGAGCATTCTCTTAAAACATTAGTTAACTCTATTGTAACTATGGATAAGTTGGAAGATGGATACCAGATAGTACAAGATTTTTCAACTACACACAAATTTGATCTTAGTAATATGTACGGGATTTACGATAAGAGATCGCATTATTTAAATCCAGTTAAAAACAAACATAGTAGTTGCACTTCTGTTTGGGTTTTACTAGAACTAATGTCTTTTGGAGAATTATCAAAGTTTTTAGAATTTTACTTTGACAGAACTAAAATATCTAAAAAAAGACTGGTATATCCGGCTAAACTAATACGTTATGCAAAAAATGTTCGGAATGCTGCAGCTCATAATAATCCAATAATATTGAATCTTTCAGGAATGACTAGTATCTCTCCTGATCCTAAAATTATGCAAACTAATCATAAAATGGGTTTAGATAAATCTTTGTACAGAAATCCTAGAATTAATGATATTCTATGCTTATTTTTTCTACATGATATGTACTGTAGTAAAGGAGTAAGAAACCATTTAATATCTGAATTAGAAGCCTTTAAAAAAAGGTGTATGAGAAATGCTTCTTATTATTCGAACAACAATCATCTTAAAGAATTATACAGAAATTTGGAGTTACTAATTGACTACTACAAATTTAAGTGATATCCTCAGTATGAGTAAAAAAGAGGTAGTACTCTTTGCACTCTAGTAGCCTTGAGCAACTAGGTGTTAATTTGAGCTTAATTAATGTTGGTGTACACAATTATTTGTTTTTAACAATTACTGTTAATGGGCACTAACAAAAAAAGAATCCTGTAACCCCAGGATTCTTTTTTTTATTTTAAATTACTTAAGATAAAAACGCCCCACACATTTTATTTTCTCTTCCTATCATATATAAGTATTTTACGCCATACTAAATGCCATTTGATTTTAATTCTCTTTAATTTAGTTGAACGACATCAGCTTTTTTTCTGTAAAAAAGCTGATATATTAACATTATGAAATGAAATATTATAGTAAAAAACACTAGTGTTGCATTAAATTTATAACCTATTCCATGAAACAAAAAAATCCTTTATACTAGCACTTGGATGACTTATCCAAGACCAATAAAAAGGACTACAACATGGATAAGTATAAAACAAATTCTGCATTTAATAAATGGTTTTCTGCCATAAATTTAGAAAATCTTTCTGTTTATTCCAAACAGTTCGTTGCCAGTTACGATTCCTATCGGAAAAAACTCTCTTTTGAAGCAGTATTGAAGCTTTTTCTCTACGCGATTAACGAAGAAAAAGAAAGTTTGCGTGACTTGAGTACGTCTCTCATCAACGAATCACTTCAACTAGAAACCGATGTGGCAACGATTAGTCATAGCCAATTATCTCGGGCATTTAATGCCCTTGAACCTAAAGTATTAGAGGAAATCTTCCAACGGCTTTTAGAAAAAGTCCAACATCAGACAAAACCAACCAAGCGAAATCATCTGTATTTGATTGATTCCAGTACCTTTTCGCTCAGCTTGAACCGTCATAAGTGGGCGACTTTCCGTCAAGCAAAATCAGGTGTCAAGTTACATTCAAACTATTGTTATATGGACGATACCACGATGTATCCAACTGATTTTATCTTAACAAATGCCCATGAACATGATCTCAATCAACTGCCAGTATTGGTGAATCAACCAGAGGCAACTTACGTGTTTGATCGTGGGTATTTGGACTTTGAAAAGATGGATCAGATGCATTGGGATGGCTATTTCTTCGTCACTCGGATTAAAAAAAACACCAAAGTTCACGTGATAGATACTCTGGAAACATCGCCAGAAACAGAAATTCTACGAGACGAGCTGGTTCGTTTAGGATCTAAAACCTATCTGACCACCAATTTCCGACTAGTCACTGTTCAAGATAAGAACGGACGTGTGTATCAATTTATCACCAATCGAATGGACGTCTCTTCAAAAGAAATCTCTGATATGTATCACGCGCGTTGGCAAATTGAATTGTTTTTCAAACACATCAAACAACACATAACCAGTAAAACCTTCTTTTCTCAAAGCGAAAAAGGCGTGCAGAATCAATTGATTTTAACGATGATTTCCGCTCTCCTCACGTTTCTCATCAAATTAGAGACGAAAACGGAAAAATCAGTGTTCCAAATCAAACGATTCTTTCGTTATTTACTGTTTCAGCCCTTTGAATGTTGGCTAGAACAGTTGATTCTCACATGAGAAAAAAGAACAATGGCCCGTTACTTTTGGTTTTCAATTGAATAACAGGTAAAAATTTTTCTGGAAAAAGTCATCCTCTGCGTCAGCGCAGTTTCTTTTGACCTATTTCCAGAAAAAATAGTTTTCAGAATATTCTAAAATACTTTTGTGCAACACTAGTGAAAAATACCATTAAAAAATATTTTTTCCCTCAACGTAGCAAATCTATTCCTGAACGTTATTATTTGTTTGTTACAAAGGCTATTTCTAAGTCTTTAGACTGGTTTTTTAATATTGGATTGATAGAAATAAAAAAACATGTAATAATTAAATAGACAACTAAATAAGAAAGAGTGGGAAATGCGATGAAAAAAACTGGAACAAACAAAGCGATTCAAACAGGACTTACGGCAATCGTTTTATTAGGAGTTGCGATAGCAGGGGCGTTCGTTTTCTTTGAAAAAATTGAAAACGGCTATGTTGGTGTACGTTATTCCATTAACGGTGGCGTTCGTGATGAAACATTAGGACAAGGGATTAAATTTGTTGGTTTGGATAAAGTCACACAATATCCAATTCGTTTACAAACGATTCAAGCGGAAAGTGTTTCGATTGCGACAGCTGATGGTAAAAAAACATCTGTTAATATTAAATATGACTATAAAATTGATCCTACTAAAACTTCAGCAATGTACAAAGAATTTGGGAATATTACCTCTCAAGATATTGAAGAAGGTTGGTTAAAATCAAAATTACAAAAAGAAGCACGTGAAGTGTATTCTCAATATACAATTTTAGATATTCTATCTGGTAAATCTTCTGAAGCAGAAGGGAATTTATTAGAAAACTTTTCTAAATCTGTGGAAACGAAAGGCTTTGTCGTAGAAGATGTGACAGTTGGTGTTCCTGAGATTGATGCAGAAACGCAAAAATCAATTGATGCGATCGTATTGTCGGGTCAAGAAAATGAAAAAGCGAAATTAGATGCAGAAACGAAGAAAACACAAGCAGATGCGAAAGCCTATGAAATCACTAAACAAGCGGAAGCAGAAGCAGAAGCGAATAAGAAAATTGCTGAATCCGTTACTGAAAATCTGATTAAATACGAAGAAGCACAAGCACGTAAAGAGCATGGATGGGTAACTGTCAATGGTGCAACGGCTGTTGTTAAAGATGGTGAGTAAGTATGTTCTTCTTTATTTTTAGAATATTATTGATTGTGTTAGCGAGTGTAGCTGTCTACTCTTTAATTGTAGAACTAAAAAGAAAGAAATCAGAAGATCGTAAAAAGGATCATACTGACAAAAAAGAATATGACGACTGGAATGAATTTTAAAAAGGCGCTGTGACATATATTTTTTAACAATAAAACATCCGAACGATTTAATGGTTCGGATGTTTTTATTTTGACTTATCGTAAGAGTTCTTTGTATAAGCGTAAGACATTTTGATAAAAAATCTTTTCTATTTCAGTGGACGTAAACCCAGCTTTTTGGAAAGCAACTTCAATCGTAGGGAAAATAGTTGCATCTGGTAATTCATGATGGATAGGAATACCATCAAAATCAGAACCAAAGCCGATTACTTCAATGCCACCAACTTTTTTCATGTGTGCTGCGTGAACAACTAATCGTTCAATAAGATGTTGGTTTTGCTGAGAATTTTGTAAAAAATCGGCAGAAAAATTCAAACCAATCACACCGCCACGCGCTGCGATTTTTTTGATTAAATGATCCGGTAGATTGCGAAAATGAGCGCCATGTGCACGCGTATTGGAATGACTGGCTACAAATGGTTGGTTTGTATGCGTGAGCACATCTGTTACCAATTGATCTGAACCATGGGAGACATCGATGATCATTCCTAATTCATTCATTGCTTGAACAATATTAATGCCTGTTTGAGTTAATCCTTGTTGCGTAGCTAAACGTTGTGTGTCTGGATTCCAGTACAGGGCATTTGGAAAGCCCAGTTCGTTTGGATAATTCCAAGTCAAAGTCAACATTCGCACACCTAATTGATAAAATTCTTCTAAATTTTCGATTTTACCCTCTAGCGGAGCGCCTTCTTCCATAGTTAGTAAGGCACTGAGTATTTGCTGTTGCTGATTGTTGATGATTTCTTCATACGTAGTCACTGGTCGAATGAGTGCTGGGTTGTTTTCCATTTCTTGATAGAAGCAATCAATCATATCTTTCGCTGTTTGATAAGGCGACTCTTCGGCTTCTTTGTCTAGAAAAATAGCAAAGTTTTGTAATAAATAATCTGCTTGTTTCATTTTTTCTAAATCAATTTGAAAATTATTTTTCGCTAAATGTTCTGTTGAATTGAAAATTCTCATAATGGTATCGCAATGCATATCGATAACTTTCAATTAAAACACCTCCAAAATGTATCTTCACCGTATCATGAAATGTTAAAATAAACTAGTTATTTTTATAAAAATCGATGAAAATAAACGAACAATTTTGTAATACTAGAAATGAAAAGCTTGAATTAGCAATCTTTTGAGAATAAAGTGTAAAATTACTCTGGAAACTAAGACTATAGTTGGAGTATTCTAAGGGAGGGCTATGATATACTGAATATAAATATAACAAGGGGAGGAGACTTTTTTTGAAAGTACTTCTTTATCTAGAAGGAGAACGAATGCTTGAAAAATCAGGTATCGGTCGTGCCTTTGAACATCAGAAAAAAGCATTGACGTGTGCTGGTGTGGATTATACAGTAGATGCTAGTGATGAGTATGATATTTTACACATCAATACGTATGGTTTTAAGAGTCGTCAAATGATTCGCCGTGCGAAAAAAAATGGTAAAAAAGTTGTCTATCATGCGCATTCAAATGCGGAAGATTTTCGTAATTCATTCATTGGTTCCAATCAAGTTGCTTCATTATATAAAAAGTATTTAATTTATTTGTATTCTCGTAGTGATCATTTAATTACACCCACAACTTATGCGAAAAAAATTTTGGAAAGTTATGGTATTCAGCGACCAATTAGTGTGGTATCTAATGGCATTGATTTAGAGAAATATCAAGTGAGTAAGGAGAAAGAAGCGAAATTTCGCACATTCTTTCAATTGCGTCCAGATCAAAAAGTCATTATTTCTGTGGGGTTATACTTCTATCGTAAGGGCATAACAGATTTTATTGAAGTTGCTAAGCAATTACCCCAATATACATTTATTTGGTTTGGTTACACGCCAATGTATACTATCCCGAAAGATATTCGAGCGATTGTTAAAGGAGATCATCCAGATAATGTGATTTTTCCAGGATATATTAAAGGAGAAATTATTGAAGGCGCCTATTCTAATGCCGATTTATTTTTCTTTCCTTCTTATGAAGAAACAGAAGGGATTGTGGTGTTAGAAGCATTAGCGAGTCATCAAAATGTTTTAGTCCGTGATATTCCTGTTTATGAAGGATGGTTGGAAAAAGATAAAAATGCCTATATGGGTACAACGAATGCTGAATTTTGTCAAAAAATTGCAGATATTGTTGAAAAAAAATTGCCAGATTTAACACAAGCTGGATATGAAACCGCACAATCTAAAAGTATCCAGCAAATAGGAACAGAACTGAAAAAAGTCTATGAAACTGTACTGAAGGGGCATGCAGTAGACAGTCGGAGTTTGGAGGGAATGTCGTGAAGATTGGATTCTTTACAGATACTTACTTGCCTCAAGTAAGTGGTGTTGCTACATCTATTCGGACATTAAAAGATGAATTAGAAAAAATGGGACACGAGGTATTTATTTTTACGACCACAGATCCCAATGCACCCGAATTCGAAGAAGGAATTATTCGAATGCCGAGCGTGCCATTTATTTCATTTAAAGATCGTCGAATTGTGGTACGTGGTATGTGGTATGCGTATTTGATTGCGAAAGAATTAGAACTAGATTTAATTCATACACATACAGAGTTTGGTGCAGGTCTTTTAGGAAAGATGGTTGGGAAGAAGATGCGCATCCCAGTGATTCATACGTACCATACGATGTATGAGGATTACTTACATTATATTGCTAAAGGAAAAGTTGTTCGTCCTGTGCATGTGAAATATTTTTCCCGTTTGTTTGCGAATCATTCGACAGGAGTGGTTTGTCCAAGCGAGCGCGTTATTGAAAAATTAGAAAGTTACGGTGTAGTTGCACCTATGCGTATTATTCCCACGGGGATTGAAATTGAGAAGTTTCAACGTCCAGATATTACGGAAGAAATGAAACAAGAACTACGTTTATCATTAGGAATTACAAAAGATCAGTTGATGGTATTATCATTAAGCCGCATATCTTATGAAAAAAATATTCAAGCAATTATTCAAGGCTTACCAGAAGTGATTGATGTTTTACCTAATGTCCGTATGGTAATTGTAGGAAAAGGTCCGTATAAAGAAGAATTGGAAGAGTTGGTTGTTGAAAAAGAATTAACGGATTATGTTCAATTTGTGGGAGAAGTACCAAACGATGAAGTCGCGTTGTATTATCAAGCAGCCAATTATTTTGTGAGTGCTTCTACGTCAGAGACACAAGGGTTAACCTATACAGAAGCGATGGCTGCCGGAACGCAGATGATTGTTGAAGGAAATGACTATTTAAATAATCTCATTAGTGATTCCTCGTTTGGTGTGACCTTTGAGACAGACGCAGATTTTGCTAATTGCTTCATTGATTACGTCCAAGCAGGTATTTCCAAAAATCAAGAAATATTGGATCAAAAAATGTATGAAATTTCAGCAGAGTATTTTGGAAAAGCAATGATTGAATTCTACAATGATATGCTTGCTTATTATGAAGAACATCATTCAGAAAGTGAGTTAACGGAAACGATGGATAAATTAAAAACTCGTTTTCGATCATTTAAAGGAACTTCTGAATAAATGATATTCAAGTTCACGTTTTTAGCGTATACTAAAAACGTGAACTTTTTTTGAGGGGGAATCAACATGAAAATCGGATTTATTGGAACTGGTGTCATGGGACACGCTATTGTGGAACATTTAATGGCTGCAGGGCATGATTTAGCTGTCTATAATCGAACGAAAAGTAAAACTGATGATCTTGTAGCAAACGGTGCGACGTGGCAAGATTCACCAAAAGCCATAACAGAAGTGAGCGAATTGGTTTTTACAATGGTGGGGTATCCACAAGACGTTGAAGAAACCTATTATCGTAAAGAAACAGGCATTTTTTCAGCTGATGTCAGCGGGAAAATTTTGGTTGATCTCACAACAAGCACGCCTTCTTTGGCTGTTAAAATCGCAGAAACGGCGCTTGAAAAAGGAGCAGAGAGTTTAGACGCTCCTGTCTCAGGTGGAGATTTAGGCGCAAAAAATGGCACATTGACAATTATGGTCGGTGGTTCAGAGCGCGCATATCAACAAGTAGTACCTGTGTTTGAACAATTTGGAAAAACCTATCTGTTGCATGGTGACTCTGGAAAAGGACAACATGCAAAAATGGCCAATCAAATTATGATTGCCGGAACGATGACAGGGATGACAGAAATGCTCGTCTACGCAAATCAAGCGGGTTTAGATTTAGACAAAGTATTGGATACACTAGCTGGTGGTAGTGCGTCTAACTGGTCGATGATTAATTACAGTCCTCGTATCTTAGCAGAAAATTACTCTCCAGGTTTCTTCGTAAAACATTTTGTTAAAGATTTAAAAATTGCTTTGGACGAAGCGAAAAAGATGGGCATCGATTTACCGAGTACAACTTTAGCTGAACAACTCTATGAAAAACTAGAAAATGCAGGTTATGGTGACGATGGAACCCAAGCTTTAATTAAACTTTGGTGGCAAGATGGAAAAAAATCTTAAAATTTAAAAAAATTTTGCAAAAACAATGCACGTGACCCAGTCATTTGATACAATGTAACAGAAATGAAAAAAGGGAGGGACTACGAATGAAAAGTTCGCAATTAGTCGCTATCATCAAACGTCTTGAAGCTATGATTGAAGCGCAAGACAGTGAGGTACAAGTACGTCGTTTTGAAAAAGAAGGCGTAGAAAAATGTATCGTCACTTATGACAACTCGACAGAGACCTTTGAATTAACGGAAGCTGAATCTAATCAGCCGTATCAATTTGACAATGTTGATATTGTTGCAATGGAAATTTACGATTTAATTCAATAGTAAAAAGACGTCTAAAAAGGTAAAAGCGTAAAGCTAGCCCTTTTTAGACGTCTTTTTCATATAATACATTAAAATCACTACTGGATCAATCGTCGTTTTTGTTAACAACAAGGGAGTTGACTGAGGAGGAATTGGCTGAAAGCACTCGTTTGAAGACAGCACACTGGTATGAATAATTTGTCCAAACGAAACTTGATAATATTTTTTCATTGTCGCAGTTAACGGAAGTGAAAAAATAAGCTCTTCTTGTTGAGAAAAGTGATACAATTCTTGGGTTTGTGAGAAAAAAGACTGCAATAATTCCAATTGTTCCATCAATGTTTGTGCAAGTTCAAAATGTAATTGTTCAGATAACCGCACAATACGTTTGGTCATCCAATCAAGAGCGAATGGTTCACTTCCTTGGAAAAAGGTAGTTATTTCTTCCAAACGTTGAGTCATAGGGATATCGTGCATCTCTGGTAGTTGTTTGACAAGTGTATGCATGGTAATATGGTTCACCCAAGGCATCTGATAAATTTCACTAAGAATTTGGCTGACAACTGGAATTTTTTTGTATTGACGAAATGGCCCTAAACTATAGTCAGACATACTATTGGATAATTCTATTCCTGATGCAGAGATCGTGACATAGCTATACTGTAATGTATGATTCATTTGATGATTATAGAGAGGATGATATTTTTGAATCAGCTGACATTCTAAAAGTAATGCATCCAGTTCCGTATCGACTTGAATAATCTCAAAATCGTGGATATTAAAAATCATGCGTAATACTTTTTTTGAATGCTGGTTATTCTTTTGAAAGTAGGTACGGACCCGCTGTTTTAAATTTTTGGCTTTTCCTACATAAATAATCGTGTCGTATTGGTCTTTCATGAGATAAATCCCAGGTGTTGTTGGCAAAATCTTTACTTTTTCTTTTAAATTAGGCAATTGTTGATTTCACGCCATTTCTCTAAGATAATTTGTCTCGAAGATAGCAGAAAAACCAAAGGAAGACAAGTAAAAACAAACTTCTTAAGGTATTTTTTTAATAAATATGGTAAAATTGTTTTGAAAATCAAAGTATTTGAAAGGGAAATATTTTTTTATATTTACAGAAAATAAGATGGAAATTTAAAAAAAACTGAAAATACTCTTGCTTTTCTAAAAAATATGAATTATAGTTTGATTGTCAAATGATTTGATAATCAAAGTATTCGGGTGGTGAAGCAATGAAACCAGATTTTGAAAGAATTAATAGCTTACTAGTGGATGTCTTTAATGACATTTTAGTAATCGAAGAATCAGAATTAAAGAAGTCACGTTTTAATGACTTGTCGATTACTGAAATGCACACCATCGAAGCGATTGGTATGTACAAAAAAAAGACAACTTCTGAAGTTGCGAAAGAACTTTCAATTACAGTGGGTACATTGACCATCGCGATTAATCGATTAGTGAAAAAAGGCTACGTTGAACGTATTCGTAGTGAAGACGATCGACGAGTTGTCAAGTTATCGTTGACAAAAAAAGGGAAATTATTGTATCGTGTGCATCAACATTTTCATAGTCAAATGATTAAGGAAATATTGGTGAACATGGAAGAAGATGAACAACATGCTTTATTGCAAGCATTAGATAATCTTCATCAATTCTTACAAGAATATAAGTGAGCGTATGTATATGACAAATTTTGGACAGATTACTGCAACAGCGAGTTACGTTCCTGAAAAAATCGTAACCAATGATCAGTTAGCAGAAATCATGGACACGAGCGATGAATGGATTTATTCTCGCACAGGAATAAAAACACGACATATTGCGACAGACGAGAATACTTCTGATCTATGTATCCATGTTGCTAAGCAATTAGTACAAAAAAGCGGTACAGCTCCAGAGGAATTAGATTTTATTCTTGTTGCAACAATGTCCCCGGATTACAATTCACCTTCTGTGGCATGTATGGTGCAAGGTGCAATCGGTGCAACAAATGCCTTAGCATTTGATTTGAGTGCTGCATGTGCAGGGTTTGTATATGCATTATCAATGGGTGAAAAAATGATTCGTACTGGTTCCAAAAAAGGGTTGATAATTGGTGGCGAAGTTCTTTCTAAAGTTCTTGACTGGCAAGATCGTTCAACAGCGGTGTTGTTTGGTGATGGAGCAGGAGGCGTGTTGTTAGAAGCAACTCAAGAGCAACATCTCTTAAAAGAAAGCTTACGTGCAGATGGTACAAGAGGTATGTCATTAACTTCAGGTTACCGTGCAATTGATAGTCCTTATGGATCAGTAAATACTGGCCAAAGCTCTTGTTTGACAATGGCTGGCCGAGACATCTTCGACTTTGCAACGCGTGATGTAGCCAAAGCGATTGATGAATTGATTGAAGAAGACAAAGAAGATATTGATTATTTCTTACTTCATCAAGCAAATTCGCGTATTTTAGATAAAATTGCGCGAAAAATTAAAGTTCCTAGAGAAAAGTTCTTACAGAATATGGATAAATATGGCAATACATCAGGTGCAACAATTCCATTATTGTTAGATGAAGCCGTTACCTCAGGAACATTGACATTAGGCAGCAACCAAAAAGTGGTACTTTCAGGTTTTGGTGGTGGGTTGACATGGGGAACTGTGTTACTTACTTTGTAAACCTGTAGTCATATAAAATTAAAAATGAACAAAACAATTGGAGGAATATAAACATGGTATTCGAAAAAATTCAAGACATCGTAGCAGAAGAATTAGGTAAAGATAAAGAAGAAATCAAATTAACAACAAACATTCAAGAAGATTTAGAAGCAGATAGCTTAGATTTATTCCAAATCATTAACGAAATTGAAGATGAATTTGATGTGAAAATTGAAGTTGAAGACGGAATTAAAACTGTTGAAGACTTAGTGAAATACGTAGAACAACAACAAGCTTAATTTTTAAGGCTGGGCCAAAAGCCTAGCCTTTCCTTTTATGTAGAAAATCCAACGTTGAGTAGATATGACTCGAATACTTATCCTCAAATATCAACGGGAATTTAAAGGAGAGAAACATGAAGACAGCTTTCTTATTTAGTGGCCAAGGTGCTCAATATGTTGGCATGGGACAAGAATTATTTGATCAAGAAGAAATTGTTCGTCAAACATTTGATGAAGCAAGTGACGTCTTAGGCTACGATATGGCAGAATTATGTTTTACAGAAAATGAACGATTAAATCAAACAGAATATACTCAGCCCGCGATTCTAACGGTTAGTGTGGCTTTTTGGCGTTTATTAGAAGCCAAAGGGTATCATGCAGATGCTGTCGCTGGATTAAGTCTAGGAGAGTACACTGCCTTAGTAGCAAGTGGTGCGTTAGATTTTAAAACAGCGGTCGCTTTAGTTGCTAAACGTGGTTCATATATGGCAACAGCTGCACCACAAGGAACAGGTAAAATGGTTGCAGTCATGAATGCACCGATTGAAACAATTGAAGAAGCGTGTAAACAAGCAAGTGAAAGAGGAATTGTTTCACCTGCAAACTACAATACACCACAACAAATTGTGATTGGCGGTGAAGTAGTAGCCGTTGATGAAGCAGTTGAACGGTTAAAAGAAGCTGGCGTGAAACGTATGATTCCATTAAATGTGAGTGGTCCATTCCACACAGCGCTATTAAAACCAGCAGCAGATAAACTAAAAGTTGCTTTAGAAGAAGTGACATTTAATGAGATGACTGTCCCGGTTATTAGTAACACAACTGCTCAAGTCATGCAACAAGATGAAATCAAAGAGTTGTTGGAACGTCAAGTGATGTCGCCAGTTCGCTTTTATGAAAGCGTAGCAACATTAAAAGAATTAGGTGTGGAGCGTATCATTGAGATTGGTCCCGGTAAAGTACTTTCAGGTTTTATCAAAAAAATTGACAAAACATTAGTCATGTCTCGTGTAGAAGATAGTAACACGCTACAAGAGACGGAGGCAGGATTATCCTAGGAGGAAAAAATGGAATTAAAAGATAAAACGGTTTTTGTTACAGGTAGTACGCGAGGCATTGGTTTAGCTATCGCAAAAGCATTCGCTCAAGAAGGCGCAAATATCGTCTTAAATGGTCGCCGTGAAATCTCTGAAGAACTGATCGCTTCGATTGAAGCATTTGGTGTAAAATGTGTGGGCGTTTCAGGTGACATTTCAGATTTCAAAAATGCTGGTGAAATGATTAAAGAAGCAGAAGAAAAATTAGGTGTTGTAGCTGTTTTGGTTAATAATGCGGGAATTACGAACGATAAATTATTACTTCGTATGACTGAAGAAGATTTTGAGCAAGTCTTAAAAATCAATTTAACAGGGACATTCAACATGACACAACAAGTTATGAAAAAAATGTTGAAACAACGTGAAGGTGTAATTATCAACCTTTCAAGTGTTTCTGGATTAATGGGAAATGCAGGTCAAGCAAACTATGCAGCAAGTAAAGCAGGGGTCGTTGGTTTTACTAAATCAGTAGCTAGAGAAGTAGCGCCAAGAGGGATTACTTGTAACGCTATTGCACCTGGATTTATCCAAACAGATATGACGGATGTTTTATCTGATAAAGTGAAAGAACAAGTGACACAAACTATTCCATTACAACGTTTTGGAAATGTTGAAGATATTGCCAAAGCTGCTATTTTCTTAGCAAAAAGTCCATATATCACTGGTCAAGTTTTAAATGTTGACGGTGGATTGGTCATGCACGGTTAAGAGAGGAGAAAATTTATGAATCGAGTAGTAATTACAGGTTATGGTGTGGTTTCCCCAATCGGAAATGATCCAGAATCATTCTTAACAAGTTTAAAAGAAGGAACCAATGGGATTGGTCCGATTACAAAATTTGACGCCGAAGCAACAGGTATTTCAGTTGCCGGTGAAGTAAAAGATTTTCCATTAGAAAAATATTTCATTAAAAAAGACACAAAACGTATGGATGAATTCTCATTATATGGTATTCATGCAGCATTAGATGCGATTGAAATGGCTAAATTAGATACAAAAGCTATCGATGCAGACCGTTTTGGTGTCATGGTTGGTTCAGGAATTGGTGGTTTGCCAACAATTCAAGACCAAGTGACACGTATGAATGCAAAAGGACCAAAACGTGTTTCACCAATGTTTGTACCAATGTCTATCGTTAATATGGTTGCAGGAAACATTGCTTTACGCGTAGGTGCGCGAGGAATTTGTACAACAACTGTAACCGCTTGTGCTTCAGGAACACATTCTGTAGGTGAAGCGTTCCGTAACATTAAACATGGTTATGCGGATGTGATGCTTGCTGGTGGTTCAGAAGCGACAATTTGTGAAATCGGGATTGCTGGTTTTGCTTCATTAACAGCTTTAACGACTGAATCTGATCCAAATAAAGCATCAACACCGTTTGATAAAGACCGTAGTGGTTTTGTTATGGGTGAAGGAGCCGGTGTTCTATTATTAGAATCATTAGACCATGCTTTAGCACGTGGTGCGAATATTTTAGGTGAAGTTGTAGGATATGGAGCAAACTGCGATGCGTATCACATGACTGCGCCAAATCCAGATGGTTCAGGTGCAGGTAAAGCGATGAAATTAGCAATGTCAGAAGCTGGAATTGCACCTTCAGAAGTTGGCTATATCAATGCCCATGGCACAAGTACGCCTGCTAATGATGTATCTGAAGCAACTGCTATTCATTATGGATTAGGAGATAGCTACAAAGATACGTATGTAAGTAGTACAAAATCAATGACTGGTCACTTATTAGGTGCAGCCGGTGGTGTGGAAGCTGTTGCAACTCTATTAGCGTTACAACATCAATTTATCCCACCAAATATTAATGTGACAGAGCAAGATCCAGAGATTGATTTGAACGTTGTGATTAATGAAAGCAAACCTGCTGAATTAACTTATGCAATGAGCAACTCACTTGGATTTGGTGGTCACAACGCAGTTATTTTGATGAAACGTTGGGAGGCATAAGGATGGAACTAAATGAGTTAAAGGACTTACTTTCTCTTTTTGATCAATCCACATTAACTGAATTTAATCTAAAAGATGGAAACTTTGAATTATATCTAAGCAAAAACAATGTAGCTCGCGCACAAACTGCTGTGCCAGCAGCACAACCGGCACCTGTGCAACAGTCTCAAGTGATTGAGGCAGTTCAACCTGCTGCAGCGCCTGTTCAAGCAACACCAGCGCAACCAGTACCAGAAGTGATTGCTGGAACAGAAATTGTTTCACCATTAGTTGGTGTGACTTATTTAAAACCAAGTCCAGATAAACCAAACTTCAAACAAGTTGGCGATCGTGTGCAAAAAGGCGATGTTGTTTGTATCGTCGAAGCAATGAAAGTTATGAATGAAATTACAAGTGATATTTCCGGTGAAATCGTAGAAGTCTTAGTAGAAAACGAGCAAGTAGTTGAATTTAATCAACCATTGTTCCGTGTGAAAGAAGGTTAATTATGACTGTATTGAATATTCAAGAAATCAAAGAAATTATCCCTCATCGTTATCCGATGTTATTAATCGATCGTGTGGAAGAATTAGTAGACGGTGAACGTGTTGTTGCCAAGAAAAACGTAACGATCAATGAACCTTTCTTCCAAGGTCATTTTCCTCACGAACCAGTAATGCCTGGTGTATTAATTGTTGAGGCAATGGCTCAAGCTGGCGCAGTTGCGTTGTTATCATTAGAGCAATTTCGTGGTAAAACAGCTTATTTTGGTGGAATTGACAAAGCGAAATTCCGTAAAAAAGTAACACCTGGAGACACATTAATTCTAGAAGTGGAAATCATTAAAGTAAAAGCTTCTGCAGGAATTGGTAAAGGTGTAGCGAAAGTGGATGGCAAGAAAGTTGCCGAAGCTGAATTAACCTTCATGATTGGATAGGTGACTTATGTTTTCAAAGATATTAATTGCAAATCGCGGAGAAATTGCAGTACGTATTATTCGCGCTTGTCGTGAATTAGGCGTACGAACAGTCGCAGTTTACTCAGAAGCGGATAAAAATGCATTACATGCTGAATTAGCAGATGAAGCTATTTGTATTGGCCCTGCCAAAGCATCGGATTCATATTTGAATGTACAGCAAATTTTAAGTGCAGCGATTGTTACAAAAGCGGAAGCAATTCACCCTGGATTTGGCTTTCTGTCTGAAAATAGTCGTTTTGCATCGATGTGTGAAGAATGCAATATTGTCTTCATTGGACCAAAAAGCAAGACGATTGACGATATGGGAAATAAAATTAATGCGCGTCGTTTGATGATTGAAGCAAACGTACCAGTTATTCCAGGAAGTGCTGGTGCAGTAGCTGACGTAGAAGAAGCATTAACCATCGCTGAAGAGATTGGCTATCCTGTAATGCTTAAAGCTGCAGCAGGTGGTGGTGGTAAAGGAATTCGTAAAGTATTAGCGAAAGAAGAATTACCACAACACTTCTCATCTGCGCAACAAGAAGCAAAAGCAGCGTTTGGCAATGATGATATGTACATCGAAAAAATTGTTTATCCTGCACGTCATATTGAAGTGCAAATTTTAGGCGATAGTTTTGGCAATATTATTCATTTGGGTGAACGTGATTGTTCCTTACAACGTAACAATCAAAAAGTATTAGAAGAATCACCATCTGTGGTGATTTCTGAAGAAAAACGTCAAGAAATTGGGATGGCAGCAGTCCGTGCGGCACAAGCTGTTTCTTATCAAAATGCGGGAACAATTGAGTTTCTAATGGATGAATCTGGTTCATTTTACTTTATGGAAATGAATACACGTATTCAAGTAGAACACCCAATCACTGAAATGGTTACCGGCGTAGACTTAGTGAAAAAACAATTGGAAATTGCAAGCGGAGAAGAATTAGGCCTTAAGCAAGAAGATATTGTTTTAACGGGTCATGCGATTGAATGCCGCATTAATGCAGAAAATCCTGCATTTAATTTTGCACCATCACCAGGTAAAATTCATAATTTATTGCTACCAAGTGGCGGGATGGGCTTACGTGTCGATAGTGCGATGTATTCAGGATATACGATTCCACCATATTATGATTCAATGATTGCTAAAGTTATTGTACATGGGGATAATCGTTTTGAAGCGTTGATGAAAATGCAACGCGCATTAAGTGAATTAGTGACAGACGGTGTGGTGACGAATGCAGAATTTCAATTGGATTTAATTAGTCATCCAAAAGTGATTGCTGGTGATTACAGTACTGCATTCTTACAAGAAGAATTTTTACCAAATTGGACGCCTGAAGTTTAGGAGGGAAATCTATGGCATTATTCAAGAAGAAAAAGGATTATATTCGTATTAATCCAAATCGAGACACAACGCCAATCAATGAACCTTCTGTGCCAGATAACATGTGGGCGAAATGTCCAAGTTGTAAACACACCCTTTATACCAAAGAAATTGGGGCAGAAAAAGTCTGCCCTAATTGTGGTTATAATTTCCGTATTACAGCTTGGGAAAGAATTGCTTTGACGATTGACGAAAAAAGTTTTGAAGAATGGGATACCGACATCGAAACCAACGATCCGTTAGATTTCCCAAATTACAAAGAAAAAATCCAACAAATGCGGGAAAAAACGCATTTACATGAAGCAGTACTAACTGGAAAAGCAGCTGTTTTAGGTGAAGAGGTTGCATTAGGAATCATGGATTCACATTTTATTATGGGAAGCATGGGAACTGTTGTCGGCGAAAAAATTACGCGACTCTTTGAAAAAGCGACCGAACTGGGCTTACCAGTTGTTTTATTTACAGCTTCTGGCGGTGCGAGAATGCAAGAAGGAATTTTTTCATTAATGCAAATGGCAAAAATTTCTGCAGCAGTGAAGCGCCACAGTAATAAAGGATTGTTTTATTTAACGATTTTAACTGATCCGACAACTGGTGGTGTTACGGCAAGTTTTGCGATGGAAGGCGATGTTATTTTAGCAGAACCGCAAGCTTTAATTGGTTTTGCGGGTCGTCGCGTGATTGAACAAACGATTAAACAAGAATTACCAGAAGACTTCCAAAAAGCGGAATTCTTATTGGAGCATGGTTTTGTTGATCAAATCGTCCAACGTACAGAATTGCGTGATCGCATTCATTCTTTAGTGAAAATGCATACGATGAAAGGATGGCGTGAATAATGGGTAGACCAGCACATGAAATTGTTCAATTAGCGCGCGCAAAAGAGCGTTTAACCGCATTGGACTACTTTGAGCGCATCTTTGACAATTATCAAGAATTTCACGGCGACCGTTTATTTGCAGATGATGAAGCAGTTGTTGGCGGTGTTGCACTGTTAGATGATAAACCTGTGACGGTCATTGGTATTCAAAAAGGTCGTAATTTACCTGAAAACTTAAAACGTAATTTTGGCTCGCCACATCCAGAAGGATACCGCAAAGCATTGCGTTTGATGAAACAAGCAGAGAAGTTTAATCGACCAGTGATTACTTTTGTGAATACAGCAGGTGCTTTCTGTGGGATTGGTGCGGAAGAACGTGGTGAAGGTGAAGCAATTGCTCGCAATCTATTGGAAATGTCTGATTTAAAAGTTCCAATTATTGCTATTATCATTGGTGAAGGTGGTAGTGGTGGAGCATTGGCTTTGGCATTAGGTGATGAGGTCTGGATGATGGAACATTCTATCTATGCTGTATTATCTCCAGAAGGATTTGCTTCAATTCTTTGGAAAGACGGTAGTCGTGCGAAAGAAGCGGCCGATTTAATGAAAATCACCGCGCAAGAATTAAAAGAATTAGGAATTGTGGAACGTGTGATTCCTGAAACATTCCGTGGGGAGCCTTTGTCAGAGGCAGCGATTGTCAAACGAATGAAATCTGATTTGGTTCGTAAGTTGAAAGAGTTGTCAGCAAAAGAGTTACCAGAATTGTTAGAAGGACGTTATCAACGATTTAGAAAATATTAAACAAGCAATCACTGAATCTCTGTTGATTCAGTGGTTTTTTATGTAAAAATTTGTGCTAAAATATCATTGAGGTGAGTCATTTGCAAGAAAATTATTGTCGACTATCAAAAGTCATTCAAACCCATCGGATTTTTCCATTTGATTTGAACCCATTCGGTTTTTTATTTGGTGGAAAATTAATGACGTTCATTGACGATGCAGCATCAATTTCAGTCACCAGACATTGTCGTCGAGGCGCAGTTACTGCATCATTAGATCAATTAAACTTCTTAAAACCATTACATAATAATCATTCGGTTTGTATTGAATCTTATGTATCAGGGGCGCATAATCGTTCGATGGAAGTATTTGTCAAAGTAATTGGTGAAGATTTGGTAACAGGAGAACGTTATCTGGCAGCAACGTGTTTTACCACATTTGTTGCAGTACCTTCGCATATGAATGAAGAGACAGAATTTACTGTTCCAAAAGTAATTCCTGAAACAAAAGAAGAAGAAATGGTTTGTGGAGGCTATGAAAAGCGTCGAACTAGTCGTTTAGAGGAACGTGTAGCCTACAAAGAGTTTGCAGCGAATTTATCCATTGATTTGCCATGGTCAGAATAAAAATTGTGTCATAAATAAAAAACAAAAGACTTTCAAAATGAAGCGTTACGCTCTATTTCGAAAGTCTTTTATTTATCTAATTAAATTTGCATCCATGTCGGTTCCAATGCATTACCATCTAAATCGAGGACTTCTAAACCATACATTTGTTCTTCAGGAATACCCATGTCTACTTTATAAACAGTTCCCCCATTTTCTTCAGCGATTTTACCAAAGTTTTTGACTTCTTCTGCACTATTTAATGAAAAAGCAATGAGGGCACCACTCTGTGTCGTTGTATCTGCGATAGTGCGATCTTTGATGAAGAGCTGATAAAACGAATAATCTAATAACATAATCCAAAAATTATCATCCCAAACCATTGAACTTGTCTGTTCAGTTGAAAATTCTTCATTCTTTTTAAAGCCAAGCTTTTCATAAAAATCGGTAGCAGCAGCAACATCTTTTACTGGGAAATTAACAAATACCATTGTAGACATAATAAATTCCTCCAATCCTTTTCTTTATTATCTGTGGAAACGCTATTTTTTGCAAGAATATGTACTAAAATGATGAATATTGCATATTTGTTGTTTATTTTTTATTAATTATATGATAAAGTGCATATATAGTTAAAAATATAAATGTTTTTGTATAAATATTAAAAGGAGTAATATATATGAAAAAATTAATTGGTTTAACAAGTATAGTCATTGGTTTATTTGCGTTAACAGCTTGTGGAGGCGGCGGTAATTCAACTGGTTCAGATTCAAGTAAAGCACCTGAAGCAAGTAATCAATTGGAACAAATTAAAGAAGCTGGTGTATTGAAAGTCGGAACTTCTGCTGACTTTGCACCATTTGAATTCCATGCCATGGTAAATGGCAAAGATACAATTGTGGGGGCGGATATTGATATGGTCAATGCCTTAGCTAAAGAATTAGGAATTCCTAAAGTTGACTTTTCTGACATGGAATTTAATGCTGTTTTAGCTGCTTTAGAGCAAGGGCAAGTCGATATTGCTGTCTCTGGGATTTCTGCAACAGAAGAACGTAAAAAATCAATTGATTTTACAATGAATTATTTCTTGCCAGAACAAAAAGTAATTGTGCATAAAGATAATTTAGCTAAATACAAAGAAATTAGTGATTTAAGTGGTAAAAAAGTTGGCGCGCAAAAAGGGTCTATTCAAGAATCAATTGTGAAAGATCAACTACCAGAGTCGCAAATTGTTTCTGTTCCTAAAGTACCAAGTTTAGTATTGGAATTAAAACAAGGTTCCATTGATGCATTAGTTGCAGAAAGTGCAGTAGCAGAGTCTTATGTGGGCCAAAACGACGACATTGCCATTGCAGATGTGGCGTTAGAAACATCTGAAGACGAAGCATATGCGATTGCTTTACCAAAAGGCAGTACAGAGTTACAAGCAGCATTAAATGAAGCGTTACAAAAATTAATTGACGATGGGACAATTGCTGAGTTTGTTCAAAAGAATACTGATTTAGCAAATGAAAATGCCTCTAAATAGAGGAGGAGAACAGTATGGATTACTCTTTTTTGTCTACGTATTATAATTATTTTATTTCAGGAACATTGGTTACCTTGATCGTCTCTTTTATCACGATTATTTTAGGAACGATATTAGGTGTTGTCTTTGCTTTAATGAAGCTTTCATCCGTTCGACCCTTGCGTTGGTTGGCAAATATCTATATTGAAGTTTTTCGTGGGACACCGATGTTAGTACAAATTTTAATCAGTATCGGTTTGCTGCATAAGGTCTTTAATTTACCAACAGTACCAATTGGGGTATTAGATATTGATTTTGGTCGTTTGTTACCAGGGATTATTGCCTTATCTTTAAACTCTGGAGCCTATGTTGCTGAAATCGTTCGAGCAGGTATTAACGCAGTAGAAGTGGGACAATCGGAAGCTGCCGGCTCACTTGGATTACGTCCTGTACAAACCATGCGCTATGTGATTTTGCCACAAGCTATGCGCAATATCTTACCATCATTAGGTAATGAATTCATTGTCTTAATTAAAGATTCTTCGTTACTTTCAACAATAGGGATTTACGAGTTAATGAATAGTGCGCAAATTGTGATTACTTCTTCATTTATTCCGATGAAGCCACTGTATGTCGCAGCGTCGATTTACTTCATTTTAACTTTTGCAACTTCACAAGTTTTGAAGATTTGGGAAAAGAAATTAGGCAAAGGATATCGACGGTAAAGAACAAAATAAATAGAATTCTTCTATGTGAGACTTTGCATAGAAGAATTTTTTTGTTTGTGAAGAAAATTAGTGAATTAGCTATTTAAAAAATCAAAAAACGGATGATAGATATAATATAAAAAATGATGTATATGGGAGGTAAAATGAAAACAAGTCTAACAAAAAAGATTACTTTAATTGCGACACTGACAGTTTTTATTAGTGGCGTCATTATTGGTATCGCGAATTACTATTTTAGTTATAAGGAAACATTAAAATCGGCTGGTATCGAACTTACGAGATGTGCCAACATTGTGACTGGCATGCTTTCTGTTGATGCGCTAGCAAAATTAATCGCAGGAGAGGAGACTTTTCTACCTACTATTGAAGAAGAATTAGAATGGACGATTTCACATAAGCATATTTTTTCCGCTAGTTATATTTTAGCTATCGATGGCACTGTCGTCGCAGCTGATTCGCATTTGAAAGACCAAGGTTATCAACCAGGTGATACATTTATCATTGAAGCGGCAATCATGGAACAATTAAAAAACGGCGAAGTTGCTGCAACTGCCGTCTATACGCAAGATGATCACAAAAAAATTACGGGTTATGCACCGATTTTTAAAGACCATAATCCCCAAAAAGAACTGATTGCGATTAATGCAATTGATTTTGATGGAAAAATTGTTAGTGAACGAACATGGGAAGCCAATAAAATGACTATTTTATTGAGTATGATTTTGCCATTTTTTGCAGCGCTCATTACAAGTATTTTTACACGTAAGCTATTACGTCCTATTAAAGGGATCAACGAACAAGTTGCCGAACTCGCAAAAGGCAACTTAGCTATTGACCCACTGCCGGTCAATACAGCTGATGAATTAGGCGTACTGTCTAGTCAATTTAACTTAATGGTAGAAGGGTTACAAACATTGATTCGACAAGTTGAGCAAACAACCACGCAAATTAATGAAAATTCACAAGAAGTTTATGCTAGCGCGGAAAGTGCACAACTTGATACGCAATCATCGTCATTGTCTACTGCCGAATCATTGGAACAAGTAACTGAAAATATTTTACAACAAACAAATTTAACCCAACAAGCAAATACGTATTTAAAATTGATTGCTGAAAGTATTCAAAAAATTAGTCAACATATTGAAGATGTTTGGACGTCTTCTTATCAAGCAACACAATTATCTAGCGAAGGACAAGATGTTGTTCATCAAACTTTGCAAAAGATGCAACAAATTGAAAAAGCAACTACTGCTGCCAATCAAATTACGTATCGTTTAAATCAGAAATTACAAGAGATTGATCAAATTATTACGCTCATTAATAATATTTCAAATCAAACCAATTTATTAGCTTTGAACGCGACGATTGAAGCTGCTCGAGCGGGAGAACACGGCAAAGGATTTTTAGTGGTTTCAGATGAGATCCGAAAATTAGCAGAAGAGACAAAAGCGGCAACGCTAGAAATTGGCAATTTAATTGCAAAAATTCAAGAAGAATCGACTTCTTCTGTTGAAAAGTCAGAACAAGGAAAACAAACAGTAGCACAAGGCTTGTTGTATATTCAGCAAACAAATGAGCCATTTGATGGCTTATCAAAAAATGCAACCAATACTGCCCAAGAAGCAGCGGCATTAATTATTGAAACGACTAATATTAAAGACAGTATGCAACAATTGGTTGCCGTAATTGAATCCGTGACAGAGTTATCGCATCAAGTTTCTGAGAGTACAGATATTATCTTAGAATCGAGTGAACATCAAACCGAAGTGATGCAAGAATTTGTGGATGTCGCAAAATCCCTTTCTGATATTGCTACACAATTAAAAATTAGTATTGAACAATTTCAATTATAAAAAAAGACCTGAAGAGCGAATGCTGTTCAGGTCTTTTTTAGTATTATAGTTGTTGCTTTGCTTGATCGATTTGTTTTTTGATTTGGGCAAATCCAGTACCACCTAACGAATCACGATTTTTGACAGCCGTATAGGAGCTTAATTTGTCGTATAAATCTGTTTCGATTGCAGGAACAATCTCTTGGTATTCTTCCAGTGAGATGTCTTGCAAATAAATTCCTTTTTGGATACAAGAGAAAACTAATTTACCAACAATTTCATGCGCTTCTCTAAAAGGAATGCCTTTGTTAGCTAGGTAGTCAGCTAACTCAGTCGCGTTTGAGAAATCTTTTTCAGTCGATTCTAGCATGTGTTGTTGATTCACTTTCATTGAAGCAATCATTCCCGACATGATTGTCAAACTTTTTTCAACGGTTTCAACAGTATCGAACATGCCTTCTTTATCTTCTTGGAAGTCTTTGTTATAGGCGAGCGGTAAACCTTTCATCACCGTTAATAACCCGAATAAATCACCATAGACGCGTCCTGTTTTTCCACGAATTAATTCAGCCATATCAGGATTTTTTTTCTGAGGCATAATAGAACTTCCTGTTGAAAAGGTGTCTGATAACTGTACGAATTGAAATTCGTGACTACACCATAAGATGATTTCTTCACAAAAACGGGAAAGGTGCATCATTAAAATTGAAGAATTACTTAAAAATTCTAAAATAAAATCTCGGTCGCTAACAGCGTCTAAACTATTCGTATAAACAGCATTAAAACCTAGTTCTTTTGCAGTAAATTCACGGTCAATTGGGAAGGTTGTTCCTGCTAAAGCTGCCGCACCTAATGGTGAACAATCGATTCGTTTCAAGTTTTCGGTTAGACGCTCTTGATCGCGAGTTAACATTTGATAATAAGCCAATAAATGATGAGCAAAAGAAATTGGCTGTGCATGTTGTAAATGGGTATAACCAGGCATGATTGTTTCAATATTTTCTTCGGCTTTGGTAACCAACACCAAACGCAACTCATGGATTTTTTCTAAAATATCTTGTACTTTTTCTTTTAAATAAAGATGCATATCGGTTGCGACTTGATCGTTTCTTGAACGAGCAGTATGTAATTTGCCAGCTACAGGTCCGATTTCTTCATGTAAGAAAGATTCAATGTTTAAGTGAATATCTTCGTTTTGTACCGTATAATCCAATTCATCATTGGCTACTTTTTGTTGAATAATTTTTAAACCATCGATAATCTGTTGGCCTTCTTCTTCGGAAAGAATTTTTGTATGAACCAGCATTTTTACATGAGCGAGACTCCCTAAAATATCTTGTTTTGCTAGTGATTGGTCAAAGAAGATAGATGCGCCAAACGCATCTATCCAATCTTCATTCTTTCCATCAAAGCGACCGCCCCAAAGTTTCTTCATAAATGAACCTCCGTTACGCGTTGTTTTGTTTTGCTTGAATTTCTGCATGAACTTTACTTGGTAAGCCCCAAAGTTTGATAAAACCAACTGCGGCATCTTGATCGAATGTATCTGCAGAAGTATAAGTTGCTAGATTTTCATCGTATAAGCTATTTTCTGATTTTCTACCTTCACAAATAATATTTCCTTTGAAAAGTTTCACACGAACAACGCCATTGACATATTCTTGTGTACTCTTTAAGAAGGCGATTAGGGCATCTGTTAATGGATTGAACCATAGGCCATTGTAAATAACTTGTGCTAATTGGTGCTCAATCATTGGTTTAAAATGCGCTAATTCACGAACAAAAACTAAATCTTCTAATTCTTTATGAGCAGCCATTAAGGTCATTGCACCTGGGCATTCGTAAACTTCTCTTGATTTAATCCCTACGAGACGATTTTCAATATGGTCGATACGACCAACACCATGGTTTCCTGCTAATTGATTCAATTCAGCAACTAGAGAAGACAAGTTCATTTCTTTCCCGTCTAATGCAACCGGCACACCTTTTTTAAAGGTAATTTGGACAATATCAGCTTGATCAGGTGTATCTTCTAGTTCTTTTGTTAATTCATATGCCCCTTTTGGAGGTGTTGCCCATGGATCTTCTAAAACGCCACATTCACATGCACGTCCCCATAGATTTTGGTCAATAGAATATGGATTATCTAAGTCAGCCGGAATTGGCACTCCTTTTTCTTGGGCATAAGCAATTTCTTCTTCACGTGACCATTTCCATTCACGAACAGGTGCAATTACTTTTAAAGATGGATCTAACGCTGCGATAGCAACTTCAAAACGTACTTGGTCATTTCCTTTTCCAGTACAACCATGAGCGATAGTTGTCGCATTCGTTTCATGTGCTAATTCTACCAATTTTTTAGAAATCAAAGGACGTGATAAAGCAGAAACTAATGGGTAAGAATTTTCATAAAATGTATTCCCTTGTAAAGCGATTAAAGCAAAATCTTGTGCAAATTCTTCACGAGCATCAATAGCATAAGAAGCGCTAGCACCAACAGCTAATGCTTTTTGGCGAATTGATTCAGTATCTCTTCCTTCACCCACGTCTAAACAACATGCAATAACATCGTATCCTTCATCTACTAACCATTTTACTGAGACAGAGGTGTCTAATCCTCCAGAGTAAGCTAAAATAACCTTTTCTTTCATATTTATATAATACCTCGCTTTTAATGTGATGACGTTATAGTATCAGAAAATATTCTAATAGGCAATAGAAAATAGAATAAATATTCAATATTTATAAATAAAAAGGTTAAATATACATTTATAAATCATCTGTAAACGAAAACATGCAAGAAAAATTATGAAATTCGGCGTATTTATGGTAAAAAGAAAGAGAGGTGAAGGAAATGATACAAGATGGATTATTTTGGTCAGAGCAATTGAAAACAAAGCAATTGTCTTTTCAAGAATACGTGGAAGCAATCGAGCAGAAAGTCAAAAAGGAAAATCCACAATTAAATGCCTTAGTCACTTTTGATAAAGATGCAGCCTTGCAACAATATAATGAAACAAAAAATATTCAAGAAACCACTTTTGCTGGTTTGCCGATTCCTTTAAAGATGTTAGGTCATTCTAAAAAAGGTTGGTTAGCAACATCAGGTAGTCGTTTGTTTATCAAACAACGTGCAACTTATACGAGTCATTTTGTTCATGGATTGGAAAGAAATGGCTTGATTCCATTGGGACAAACGGCCGCTCCAGAGTTTGGGTTTAAAAATGTAACGGATGCGAAAATTTATGGTGACACGAGAAATCCTTGGAACTTAGGGCATTCAGCAGGTGGATCAAGCGGTGGTGCCGCATCTGTTGTGGCGGCAGGTATCTTTCCAATTGCGGCAGCAAGTGATGGAGGTGGCTCGATTCGCATTCCAGCCTCATTTAATGGATTGATTGGTTTAAAACCAACCAGAGGAACAATGCCAGTAGGACCTTCAGGCTGGCGCGGATGGCAAGGAGCGTCGATTTCTTTTGCCTTAACTGTGTCAATGCGTGATACGCAGACGCTTTTTTATGGCATGCGTGGAACGGAATTAGCGGCTCCTTATCAAGCACCCGCAGTAGAATGGCATCAGCATCAACCAGCCAATAAACAGCCATTGAAAATTGCTTTTACAACGACATCTCCGGTAGGAACACCGGTGTCAACAGAGGCAAAACAAGCAGTGAAAGAAGCTATTGCATTTTTAGAAGAACAAGGCTATGAGCTAACAGAGATTACGTATCCAGTAGATGGTCCTCGTTTAATTCGTGACTATTATCAAATGAATGGTGCCGAAACAGCTGCAATGTTTGAAGATATTTCGCAAGGATTCAAACGTGAGATGACTATGGAAGATATGGAACTAATGACATGGGGCATTTACCAGTACGGGACTAAATTATCGGCATCAAGTTACGTCCATTCATTACAATCGTGGGATGAAGCGACGGATCAAATGGAGAAAATGTTCCAAGAATATGATTTGTTTTTAACTCCAGCAACCGCACATACTGCACCAAAAATAACGACAGATTTACAGAGTGACAGTATTCGTGAACGGTTGTTGCATGCAGCAGAACTTTCGGCAAATGAAGCGGCAGAAGTTGTCTACGACATGTTTGAAAAAAGTTTGGCATTATCACCGTATACGCAACTAGCAAATTTAACAGGACAACCTGCAATTAGTTTACCTACATTTGTTACGCAAGAAGAGTTGCCATTAGGCATTCAGTTTATGGCATCTAAAGGGCGAGAAGATTTGTTATTCCAAATTGGTTTGAGCTTTGAAGAACACCAACGTTTCCAACTTCCTAAAGTTTATCGTGTGTAATAAGAAACTTTTAAGTAGATAACTTTTATTTTTAAGCATTTTATTGTATAATCAACGGTTGAGGAGTACATCACAGTACTCCTTCATTTTTTGACTACGAGGAGAAAATATGTTTTCAAATTACAAACCAACTTGGATGGTAGATGCGATTTATAAAGTGACTCCTGAACAATTAAATAAACATGGTATCAAAGCTGTGTTGACTGATTTAGACAATACGTTAATTGCTTGGAATAACCCCGATGGAACAGACGAATTACGTATATGGCTTGAGTCCATGAAGAAAGCCAATATCCCTGTTATCGTGGTGTCAAATAACAATGCCGAACGTGTAGGACGAGCACTCCAAGCTTTTGAACTTGATTATGTTGCACGTGCCTTAAAACCTTTTGCAAAAGGCATTAACAAAGCGTGTAAGGATCTTGGCGTAGAAAAAGATGCCATTGTGATGGTAGGCGATCAAATTATGACCGACATTCGTGCTGCGAATCGTTCTGGTGTGAAAAGTATTTTGGTGCGTCCTGTAATCGATACGGATAGTTGGAAAACGCAATTGAACCGTATGATGGAACGAAAAATTATGAAATATCTTTTAAACAAACATCCGGAAATGAAATGGCAAGGTGAAATAAAATGACAGAAACAATTCAATGTATCGGTTGTGGCGTAACAATCCAAACTGAGAATAAAGATGAATTAGGCTATACACCCAATGCTGCATTGGAAAAAGGGTTAGAGACAGGTGAAGTTTATTGTCAACGCTGTTTTCGATTGCGTCACTACAATGAAATTCAAGATGTTTCATTAACTGATGATGACTTTTTGCGTCTTTTAAACGAATTAGGTCAAAAAGACGCATTGATTGTGAATGTGGTTGATATTTTTGACTTCAATGGTTCACTAATTCCTGGTTTGCATCGCTTTGTCGGTAATAATCCAGTGTTATTAGTGGGAAATAAAGTGGATATTTTACCTAAATCATTGAAAAAATCAAAATTAACTCAATGGATGCGTGAACGTGCGCATGAAGCTGGTTTACGCCCAGTTGATGTATTATTAACGAGCGCAAAAAAACCACATGAACTATCGACCTTATTAGATGCGATTGAAGAACATCGTAAGGGTCGCGATGTCTATGTTGTTGGTGTAACGAATGTTGGTAAATCAACTTTGATTAATCAAATTATTCGTCAATCCGCTGGTGTACAAGAACTAATTACGACGTCACGTTTCCCAGGAACGACTTTAGATAAAATTGAAATTCCATTAGAAGATGGTCGGTTTTTAATTGATACACCAGGAATCATCCATCGTCATCAGATGGCACATTATTTAGGAAAAAAAGATTTAAAAATTGTCGCACCTCACAAAGAAATTAAACCAAAAGCTTACCAATTAAATTCAGCGCAAACATTGTTCTTAGGTGGCTTGGCACGTTTTGATTTTATTCAAGGGGAGCGCAGTTCGTTTATTGCCTATGTCTCAAATGACGTAGAGATTCATCGAACAAAATTAGAAAAAGCAGATGCGTTTTATGACAAACATGTCGGTGGATTGTTACAACCACCACGTGCTGAAGAAGTTGCGGCGTTTCCTGAACTTGTTCGTTTTGAATTTTCAATTAAAGAAAAAACAGATATTGTCTTTGCTGGACTTGGCTGGATTACCGTAACGCAACCTGGCGTTGTTGCAGGATGGGCGCCTAAGGGTGTCGATGTGCTAAGAAGAAAAGCATTGATTTAAGGAGAAAAAAGATGGAATTAAGAGGAAAACAAAAACGTTTTTTACGTAGCGAAGCACATCATTTACAACCAATCTTTCAAGTAGGAAAAGGTGGAGTAAATGATGCAATGGTCGCTCAAATTGGCGAAGCATTAGAAAAACGTGAATTAATTAAAGTGTCATTATTACAAAATACCGATGAAATTGCTGAAGATGTTGCAGCAGAATTAGAAGCTGCTTTAAATTGTGATATTGTTCAAATTATTGGACGTGTCTTAGTTGTATTTAAACCATCATCAAAAGAAAAATATCAAAAAATTTCATCACGTGTTCGTTCAATCTAATGAAGGAGGTCTTTTGAGTTGCAAGGTGAAACATTTAGTCGTGTACAAACATTTACAGAAATGGAATCAATTCGTACCTCACCACGAAAGCAAGTAGGGATTCTTGGCGGGACATTTAATCCTGTTCATATCGCTCATCTCATTACGGCCGATCAAGTGGGAAAAGCATTAGGGTTAGAAACTGTGGCATTAATGCCGTCTAATCAACCCCCACATCAAGACGAAAAAAAGACGATTGATGCGAGTCATCGTTTGCAGATGCTTGAATTAGCACTTGCAGACAATCCATTATTAACAATTGAACCGATTGAACTACAACGTGCAGGTAAAAGTTATACGTACGATACAATGAAATTACTGACGGAGCAAAATCCAGATACCGACTACTACTTCATTATCGGTGGTGACATGGTAGAATATCTACCAAAATGGTATAAGATTGATGAGTTAATGCAAATGGTAAACTTTGTTGGTGTACGTCGACCTAACTATGCAACGGAAACACCGTATCCAATTATTTGGATTGATGTACCATTGATGGATGTCAGCTCGACACAACTACGCAAAAAGATTGCACAAGGTTGTTCCGTTAATTACCTCGTTCCACCAAATGTAGTAAACTATATTCAAGAAAAGGGGCTGTACCTAGATGAATTATAGTGGGAAATATACCAAATTAGAACGTGAATTATTAATGCAACGTGTCCAAATGCAAATGAGTGAAAAGCGTTTCCGTCACGTATTAGGTGTGGAAGAAACAGCCATTGCGCTTGCTGGTAAATATGGTGCTTCATTGGAAAAGGCGAGCATTGCGGCTTTAACGCACGATTATGCCAAAGAACGTTCGGACGATGAATTTCAATTAGTGATTCGTCGTGACCAGTTTGATTTGGATTTATTGCATTGGGGAAATGAAATTTGGCATGGCTTAGTAGGTGCAAATTTTGTTCAACGTGAATTAGAAATTGACGATGAAGAAATTTTGCAAGCAATTCGTGTGCATACGACAGGTGCTGCTGAAATGTCATTACTAGATAAAATTATTTATGTAGCTGACTATATCGAACCTGGTCGTAAATTTCCTGGTGTGGAAAAAGCACGTGAAATTGCCTTAATCAATTTAGATGATGCAGTTGCTTATGAAACCAAGCATACATTAGCACATCTTGTTGAAAAAGAGGTGCCAATTTATCCAAAAACAATTGAAACATACAACAAATGGGTCGCTAAAAAGTGACCAAGGAGGGAATTATCATAGATAGTAAACAAATTTTAGAAATCGCTGTTCGTGCAGCTGATTCTAAGCATGCAGAAGATATTATCGCATTAGACGTTCATGAAATTTCATTATTAGCAGATTATTTTGTCATCTGTTCAGGAAATAGTGATCGTCAAATTAATGCAATCGTTGAGGAAATCATCGAACAAGAAGAAAAAGCACAAGTAGAAGTAAAACGTGTGGAAGGAAAAGATGGCGGTAAATGGGTATTAATCGATTTAGGCGATGTAATTATCCATGTATTTAGCAATTCTGAACGTGATTTCTACAATCTTGAAAAACTTTGGTCAGATGCACCATTAGTTGACATTCGTGAATGGGTCGTTGAGTAATCATGGCGTATGAAACCTTTGCATTCGTTTATGACGAAGTAATGGATACGGGACTATATAAGCGTTGGTTAGAGTTCTCCTTACGTCATCTTGGTGAACGCAAACAAGTTTTAGAGTTAGCCTGTGGAACGGGTGCCTTAGCTGTGGAATTTGCAAAAGACGGATTTGATGTGACAGCATTGGATTTATCAGAAGAAATGTTAATGATTGCCAGTGGACGTGCACAAGAAGCAGAAGTTGATATTCAGTTTGTAGAAGGCGATATGTTGGATTTATCTGATGTGGGCACTTATCAAGCAATTACTTGTTTTTCTGATTCTATTTGCTATATGCAAAATGAAATGGATGTACAACAAGTATTTGATGGTGTGTATCAAATTCTTGAAGACGAAGGGGTCTTTATTTTTGATGTGCATTCAACTTATCAAATTGATGAAGTATTTCCTTCATACAGCTACCATTATCAAACAGAGGAATTTGCCTTTTTATGGGACAGTTATCAAGGTCAAACACCGCACAGCATTGAACATTTTTTAACATTTTTTGTTCAAGATGAAGAGGGGCGTTTTATTCGTGAAGATGAATTACATGAGGAACGAACGTATTCATTAGGTACGTATTTAATGTTGTTAGAAAATGCTGGATTTAGTAATGTCGAAGCTTATGCTGATTTTATCGATAGTGAACCAAATGAAAAAAGCCGTCGCTGGTTTTTTGTTTGTCATAAGTAATCAGAAGACTGAGAGAAATCTCGGTCTTTTTTGTTTGTAAAATAGTTGTATTTGGGGAAGCATGGTATGCTTTATCTATAAGAAATACTTTGAATAAATCCTTGGTGCGAATCCCATGCTCCCAGAAAATCCCTAAAAGACTCGCACCATAAAAATCACCTTTTCGAGTTGCAGTCTCCATAACTGCACGAATTAAATTATCAATATTGTCCGACTGAAGCCTATTAATACAAACATCAAAATCTTTACAAAAAGTTCCATCTCGCTCCCAACGTATGTCCAACACATCAAAACTTACAATAACATCGTGTGAGAACTATTTTTTGCTCAGATAATTATTGTTTTCTCTGTCAGAAAAATAGTGAAACTACAAATTTTAATAAAATGATAAAAATATATTGACAATTAAATGAGAAAACTGTAATATTCTGATTAAATATTAAGCGGACAAAAGAAGAGTAACTTTTTTGATACTTTACAGGGAGCTAACGGTTGGTGGGAGTTAGTAAGTTAGAGAAAGTGAATGGGCTTTTGCGCTGAGGCATTGAACTGAAGTAGGTGACTCCGGGAACTCCCGTTATAGAGGAAAATCGTTGATAGACGATTGATAACGAGGATTTGAATAGAATTATTCAAATTAAATTGAGGTGGCACCGTGAATTATTCGCCCTCAGATTTGCTTTTTAGCGAGTCTGAGGGCTTTTTTGTATCTAACGGTCAAGGAAAGGATGAAAAAAATGAAAATTATTCGACAAATTCAGGGGGATTATTTGACGCCTGTCTCCATTTTTTTAAGAATTCAAAATGATAAAAAATTTTTGCTAGAAAGTAATCCGCGTGAAGCAGAAGAAGGGGCGCGCTATTCAATTATTGCTCTTGATCCTGTTAAAGAATTACGCTATCAAGAAGGAATTTTTTCAATCAATGGCGAAAGCTTTCCTTGTGCCGATCCATTAAAAGAATTAGAAAAACATATTCTACATGAAGAAGAAACAATTCCTGAAATTCCCTTCCAAGGTGGGGCTATTGGTTATGTCGGTTATGATGTGGCAGCTTGCTATGAGAACATTGGCGAGATTTCAAAAGATGAATTAAATGTACCAGATATTTATTTTTATGTTTTTGAAGTTTTCGTCGTATACGATCATCGAACTGAAACGGTAACAATCGTACATTCAAATGCCTATAGTCAAAAAACAACTGACGAGATGGAAAATAGAATTCAAGAAGTTATTGAGTATTTACAAACACCTTCAAGCAAAGAATTGATTGAAAAAAAAGAATTGAATTTACCATTTACTAGTAATGTCACGCAAGCAGAATTTGAAAATCGTGTACGTAAAGCGAAAAAGTTAATTGAAGAAGGCGATTTGTTTCAAATTGTTTTGTCACAACGTTTACAAGCAGAATTTGAGATTGATCCATTTGATTATTATCGTTACTTACGTTTATCCAATCCGTCTTCGTATATGTATTTTCTTGATTTTGAAGAATTGCAAGTAGTAGGCTGTTCTCCTGAAAGTTTAGTGAGTGTCAAAAACGGATTGGTCACGACCAACCCAATTGCCGGTACTCGAAAACGTGGCGCAACGGTTGAAGAAGATGTTGCATTAGCCGAAGAATTATTAGCTGATGAAAAAGAACGTGCAGAGCATATGATGTTAATTGATTTAGGACGAAACGACATTGGACAAATTGCCAAACGTGGAACAGTTCGTTTACCGATTCATATGACGATTGAAAAATATCGTTATGTGATGCATATTGTTTCTTTAGTAACTGGTGAACTAAAAGAAGGATTAACACCAATGGATGCGTTACGAGCAACCTTGCCGGCAGGAACTGTCAGTGGAGCACCCAAAATTCGAGCGATGACACGCATTTATGAATTAGAACCTGTAAAACGTGGGATGTATGCTGGCGCTGTGGGTTATTATTCCATGGATAATCAAGCAGACTTTGCGATTGCGATTCGTACGATGTTAGTGAAAGACAAAAAAGCATATATTCAAGCAGGTGCGGGAATTGTCGCTGATTCAGATCCAACTGCTGAATATTATGAAACGTTACAAAAAGCCAAAGCTCTTTTGGAGGTGGGAAGATGATTTTACTTGTTGATAATTATGATTCATTCACACATAATCTAGCACATCAATTTCATACAGAATTAGTCATTTTACGAAATGATGATCCCAATTTAATGGAGACGGCACAAAAAGCTTCAGCAATTGTGTTTTCACCAGGTCCAGGCCGACCAAATGAAGCGGGACTTATGGAAGAGGTAATTCGTCGTTTTTATAAAGAAAAACCGATGTTGGGTATTTGTTTAGGTCATCAAGCATTAGGAGAAGTTTTTGGAGGGAAAATTAGTATTGCGAGTAAAATCATGCATGGCAAGGTTTCTCAATTAAAGCATGAACAACAAGGATTGTTCCGGGATGTCACTTTAGACACCGATATCATGCGTTACCATTCTTTAATTATTGAACCGGATACTTTACCCGATGTTTTTGAAATATATGGTTATGCTGATGACGAAATTATGGCAATTAAACATAAAGAGTATCCTGTATATGGACTGCAATTTCACCCAGAATCAATTGGTACAACAGAAGGTCAGACAATGATTGATACATTCCTAGAGTCAGTGGAGGATAATTAAATGAAAGACATATTTGAAAAATTATATCAAGGAAATGATTTAACCGAAACAGAAATGACGCAATTATCCGAAGCGCTTTTTGCAGGTGAATTAAAAGATACTCAAATTTCTGCAGCGTTAATTGCTTTGAAAATGAAAGGTATTACGTCAACTGAAATGGCAGCTATTGCGAAAGTCATGCAAAAAAATGCGTTAACCATTGAAAATGCGCCAGTAAATGCGATGGATAATTGTGGGACAGGAGGCGATCATTCAAATAGCTTCAATGTCAGTACGACTACTGCTTTTGTATTGGCGGCTGGAGGAATTCCGATGGCAAAACACGGCAATCGTAGTATCTCAAGTCGTTCGGGTAGTGCCGATGTTTTAGAAGAGTTGGGTGTAAAATTAATGACATCGCAAGAACAAATTAGTCAATTGCTAAATGAAATTGGTATTGCCTTTTTATTTGCACAAGCGATGCATCCAAGTATGCGTTATGTGAGTAATGTTCGTCGTGAACTAGCAACCCCAACTATTTTAAATTTAATTGGTCCTTTAACCAATCCAGTGCATTTAGAAACGCAACTGATGGGGACTTTTGCAGGGAATTTATTAAAAGAAACCGCAGAAACGCTTGGAAAACTTGGACGAAAACGCGCGATTGTTTTACAAGGTGCGTACGGAATGGATGAAGCAAACTTGGCAGGCGATACCAAAATTGCGTTATTGGAAGATGGTGAAGTCATTGAGCAAACCATTTCTGCAGCAGAAGTGGGATTACCAGAATATCCATTAGGTGCAATTGTGGGTGGCGATGCGAAACGCAATGCAGAAATTTTAGTTTCTGTATTAGATAATCAACCATCTCCATTTTTAGATACCGTTTTATTAAATGCTGGTTTAGGATTTTACGCAAATGGCAAAGTAACGAGCGTTCAAGAAGGTGTCGAAGAAGCACGCAAAGTGATTGCTTCCGGAGCGGCTCGTGAAAAATTAGCTCAATTAGTTGAGAAACAAAAGGAGGTCCAGTAATGGATTTTTTAGAGAAAATTTTAGTAGAAAAACGTAAAGAAGTTGCTCAATTACCAGTGGTTGAACGACAAAATCAAGCAGCAGCCTATCCGTTTTACCAACAAGTTAAAGCGCATCCTGAAAAGTTACACGTGATTGGCGAAATTAAGCGTGCTTCTCCTTCAAAAGGCGAAATTAACGTTGATGTCGATATTGTGTCACAAGCAAAATCCTATGAACAAGCAGGCGTTTCAGCTATTTCAGTTTTGACAGATGAAGTATTTTTCAAAGGGAATATAACTGATTTGCAAACCGTCGCTAAAAATGTACAGGTACCAGTTTTATGTAAAGATTTTATTATTGATGAAAGACAGTTGTTCCGTGCAAAAAATGCAGGCGCAAGTATGGTGTTGTTAATTGTTGCGGCGTTACCTTTCGAGCAATTAAAAGAATTGCATGAAAAAGCGACAGCATTGGACTTAGAGATTTTAGTTGAAACGCATAATGTAGAAGAAATGGAAAAGGCACAGGCAATTGGCGCAAAAATTATTGGTGTCAACAATCGAAATTTAAAAACTTTTACGGTCGATATTCAGCATAGTTTAGATTTAGCTCAACCGGATGATGGTCCTGTATACATTAGTGAATCTGGATTTGTGACAGGGGCAGATGCTCAACGTGTTGCGCAAGACTATCATGTCATTTTGGTTGGTGAAACACTCATGCGTGCAGAAGACCCTAAAGCTAAAATTACTGAACTGCGAGTGAGTCGTCATGACGAAAGTTAAAATTTGTGGATTGATGGATAAGCAAACGGTAGATGAAGTCTGTCGCTTGGGCGCAGATTATATTGGTTTTGTCTTTGCGAAAAGTAAACGGGAAGTCTCTCCTGAACAAGTTCGTTTACTAACAGAAGATGTCCCGTCATCGATAAAAAAAGTCGGAGTTTTTGTTTCTCCAACTATTGGACAATTACAAATGGTCATTGAGAAAGCGGGACTGGACTTAGTCCAAATTCATGGTGAATTTCCAGAAGGGACATGCAGTGTACCTATGATTCAAGCGAAAAGTGTCAAAGGAAATGAACGGAATTTAGCTACTACTGCAGATTTTTTACTATTAGATGCACCTCCGAAAGAGTATTATGGAGGAAACGGAGAACCGTTTTCATGGGAAACAATTCAGCCGAATACTTTGCCGCAAGAAAAATTATTTGTTGCTGGTGGACTGACCGTTGCAAATGTGCAACAAGCAATTGCCTATTTTCAACCGTTTGGTGTTGATGTTTCTAGTGGCGTTGAAACAAATGGCGTGAAAGATTTAGCAAAAATTCAAGCATTTATTAACCAAGTAAAGGAGTATGATCATGTACCAACAACCAGATAATAAAGGATTTTACGGTGAATTTGGTGGACAATTTGTTCCAGAAACACTGATGTATGCTGTAAAAGAATTGACACAAACTTATGAAGAAGCAAAAAAAGATCCAGAATTTCAAGAAACATTAGATTATTATTTAAAACAATATGTTGGGCGTGAAACACCTTTATATTATGCAGATAACTTAACCAAACATCTTGGTGGTGCCAAAATTTATTTGAAACGTGAAGATTTGAACCATACAGGAGCACATAAAATCAATAATGCGATTGGACAAGTATTGCTGGCCAAACGTATGGGGAAAAATAAAATTGTTGCGGAAACCGGTGCTGGTCAACATGGAGTTGCGACGGCTACTGCAGCAGCGTTATTCGGTATGGAATGTATTATTTTCATGGGTGAAGTGGACGTAAAACGTCAAGAATTAAATGTTTTCCGGATGGAATTATTAGGTGCAAAAGTTGAAAGTGTTGTTTCAGGTAGCCGTACATTAAAAGATGCCGTGAATGAGGCGTTGCGCTATTGGGTGGCAACTGTGGAAGATACCCATTATGTTTTAGGTTCCGCTTTAGGTCCTCATCCTTTTCCAGAAATTGTTCGTGATTTCCAAAGTGTGATTGGTACAGAAGCGAAGCAACAATATTTAGAAGTAGAAGGGAAACTGCCAGAAGTGGCGTTAGCTTGTGTTGGCGGTGGTAGTAATTCGATAGGGTTATTCTATCCATTTATCAATGATAAAGATGTCCGCTTAATTGGTGTCGAAGCTGCTGGTAAAGGATTGGATACCGAAGAACACGCAGCATCTATTACCAAAGGGGATGTGGGGGTGTTACATGGAAGCAAAATGCATTTACTGCAAGATGACGATGGGCAAGTGCTAGAAGCCTTTTCTATTTCAGCAGGCTTAGATTATCCTGGGATTGGTCCTGAGCATTCTCATCTATATACTTCTGGCAGAGCTGAGTACAAAACGATTACAGATGAAGAAGCACTAGAAGGGTTCCATTTATTATCACGTACAGAAGGTATTATTCCTGCGCTTGAAAGTTCTCATGCGATTGCTTATGCCATGAAATTAGCGAAAGAAATGTCACCAGAAGAAAGTATTTTGATTTGTTTATCTGGACGTGGGGATAAAGATGTGCAACAAATTAAAGAAAGGATGGCACAGGAATGAAATCATTGACGCGTGTATTACAACAAAAAAAAGACAATGGCAATAAATTGTTTATCCCGTATATTATGGCTGGAGCAAATGGCTTAGAACGTTTGGCTCATGAAATTGAAATGTTAGCAGAAAGTGGCGCTAGCGCAATTGAATTAGGCGTACCGTTTTCTGACCCAGTAGCAGATGGCCCAGTGATTCAATTAGCTGGCATCCATTCTCGTGAACGGGGAACCACTTTGAAGAAAATTATTGCTTTCTTAAAAGAATTCAATTCACCAATACCTTTAATTTTAATGGGCTATTTTAATTCATTTTTACATTATGGTTTAGAGGGATTAGTAGAAGATTTGAGTTCGACAGATGTCAAAGGTGTAATTATTCCTGATTTACCTTACGAACATCGTGAAATGTTTTTAGATCCAGCAAAAGAAAGTGATATTGCATTCATTCAATTGGTCACATTAACAAGCTCTGATGAACGAATAGATCAATTAGTCAGTGAAGCAGAAGGGTTTATTTATGCCGTAACAATTAATGGAACAACTGGAATCAATCGTGACTATCAAGACAATTTGTACCAACATCTCCAAAAAATTACTGAAAAGAGTCCGATTCCAGTTCTAGCGGGATTTGGTGTCTCAAAACCAGAGCATGTGCAAATATTTAATAACTATTGCGATGGTGTTATCATTGGTAGTTGCATCGTACAAAGTCTGGCTCAAAATGGTATAGACGAAACGCAAGAATTAATTGAAACATTGTTTGCTTAAGGCGCATTGCGACATTTTTTGTCGCAATGCTTTTTTTAGGATTTATTTACTTAACATTCATTTGTTTTTCATGTACAATGATAAAAACGTCGATATTTTTTAATTTTTTTTTCATTTTACGGTGTGCATTTTGGTAAAGTTTACCATTTGTGCAGAAAATAAAAAAAATTCAGAAAACTTATTGACTTTTATTTTGATTAACGTTATATTGTAAAAAATCAACAAAATAAACCAGATTTAAAAATAGATTTTTCAACTTGTAAGGAGACGATTCACATGCACAAAGAAAGACAATACTTATTAGTCATTATTAGGTAAGTGGACTTAGAACACGGAAAAAACAATCCGGTTGTTTGAGTCCTATTTGTGTTAGTGAATGGGATTCTTACAAGAGAGCATCCCATTCTACTTGTTAGAAGGATGCTCTTTTTTTCAGAAAAATCTGGCGTAAGGAACTAGGAGTGGAACTATGAGAAGCGATCAAATAAAAAAAGGAATTGATGCTGCACCAGCTAGAAGTTTGTTATATGCGACAGGGCAAGTAAAGAATATTCAAGATATGAATAAGCCGTTTATTGCTATCTGTAATTCATATATTGATATTGTCCCTGGACATGTTCATTTAAGAGAACTAGCTGATGTGGCAAAAGAAGCAATTCGTGAAGCAGGAGGTATTCCGTTTGAATTCAATACAATTGGTGTTGATGACGGAATTGCGATGGGTCACATCGGGATGCGCTACTCATTACCAAGTCGTGAATTAATTTGCGACTCTGCAGAAACAGTTATTAACGCTCACTGGTTTGACGGAGTTTTTTACATGCCAAACTGTGACAAAATTACACCAGGAATGATTATGGCAGCGATGCGTACTAATGTACCAGCTATTTTCTGTTCAGGTGGCCCAATGAAAGCGGGTATTGATCCACGTGGTCATCAAATTACATTGTCAAGTATGTTTGAAGCGGTTGGTGCACATAAAGCAGGAACAATGTCTGCGGAAGAATTTAAATTTATGGAAGAAAATGCATGTCCAACATGCGGTTCATGCGCAGGAATGTTTACGGCCAATTCAATGAATTGTTTATTAGAAATTTTAGGATTAGCTTTACCAGGAAATGGAACGACATTGGCAGTTTCAGAAGATCGTCGTGAGCTTGTTCGTCAAGCTGCGTTTCATTTAATGGATTTAGTTAAAAAACAAATTAAACCACGTGACATCGTGACGAAAGAAGCGATTGATGATGCCTTTGCCTTAGACATGGCAATGGGAGGTTCAACCAATACGGTTCTTCATACGTTAGCAATTGCCAACGAAGGGGAAATTGATTACAACTTAGCCGATGTGAATGACATTGCCAAACGTGTACCGTATCTTTCAAAAATTGCGCCATCGTCTGCTTATTCGATGCATGATGTTCATGAAGCTGGTGGTGTTTCTGCTATTATTCGTGAACTCTGCGATATAGAAGGCGCTATTCATCCAGACCGTATAACAGTTACTGGTAAAACGATTCGTGAAAATGTTCAAGATGCAGTCATTCATAATACAGAAGTGATTCACCCGAAAGAAAATCCATATAGTCCAGTTGGTGGTTTATCTATCCTTTATGGAAATATCGCCCCTGAAGGCAGTGTGATTAAAGTAGGTGGGGTCGATTCAGATATTCATGAATTTAGAGGCGAAGCTATTTGCTTTAGTACACATGATGAAGCAGTAGCAGCGATTGATGATGGCACAGTTAGAAAAGGACATGTCGTGGTCATTCGTTACGAAGGGCCAAAAGGTGGTCCAGGGATGCCTGAAATGTTGGCACCTACTTCTAGCATTGTTGGTCGTGGTTTGGGTCGGGATGTAGCCTTAATTACGGATGGACGTTTCTCAGGAGCAACGCGAGGCATTGCCGTGGGACATGTTTCACCAGAAGCCGCAGCAGGCGGTCCATTAAGTTTGGTTAAAGACGGCGATATTATTACTATTGATTTAACAAATCGTACATTGAATGTGGAAGTATCGGATGAAGAATTAGCGGAACGCGAAAAAACACGTCCGAAGTTTGAATTTAAAGTAAAACATGGTTGGTTAGCACGTTATACAGCATTAGTAACATCTGCCCATACTGGGGGAATTATGCGAGTTCCAGAAGACTAGGAGGAAATTTAATGAAGAATCAAGAACAAGAAATAGCTCAAAAAATGTCAGGCGCAAGACTTTTATTAAAATGCTTGCAAAAACATGATGTTGAATTAGTTTTTGGGTATCCTGGTGGTGCGGTTCTTCCATTATATGATGCTTTATACGATGCAGAAATTCCAAATATCCTAACAAGACATGAACAAGGCGCGGTACACGCGGCAGAAGGATATGCCAAAGCAACTGGCAAACCTGGTGTAGTAATTGTAACAAGTGGCCCTGGGGCAACAAACGTTGTAACCGGAATTGCCGATGCGATGGGCGACTCAGTTCCCCTAATTGTTATTACAGGGCAAGTTGCGACACCTGGTATTGGAAAAGACGCGTTCCAAGAAGCAGATATTTTAGGAATTACACTACCTATCACAAAACACAATTATCAAGTGCGTGATGTAGAAGAATTAGAAAAAACAATCGATGAAGCTTTTCATATTGCGACAACAGGTCGTAAAGGTCCCGTGGTGATTGATTTACCAAAAGATATTTCAATTATTGAAGGGACGTATACACAGCGTACAAAACCCGTAAATTTGGTTAGTTATCAACCAACAACCAATCCTTCACAATTACAATTAACGCGCTTGATGGATCAATTGAAAAAAGCGAAAAAACCGATTGTGTTGGCAGGAGCAGGTATTACGGCTTCTAAAGCGGCAGACCAATTGAAAGAGTTTGTAGAACGCTACAAACTACCGACAGTCAATACGTTACTTGGTTTAGGAACACTACCAGCCGATTGTCCATATTTCTTAGGAATGGGCGGCATGCACGGTAGTTACGCAGCGAATATGGCATTAGCTGAATGTGATTTACTGATTAACATAGGAAGTCGTTTTGATGACCGTTTAGCGACATGTCCGAGTCAATTTGCAACAGGAGCAGTGATTGCGCATATTGATATCGATCCCGCTGAAATTGGTAAAATTATCCCAACAGACATTCCAATTGTAGGAGATGCCAAAAACGCGTTAGAAAAACTATTGGCTTTTGAACCATTTGATATCGATAGTCAAGAATGGCAAGATATTTGCCAAGAGCGTAAACAAAACTACCCATTTAAGTATGACCGTGACAACAAAGATGAAATTAAACCACAACGTGTTATTGAAAAAATTGGTGAAATTACAAAAGGACAAGCCTTTGTTTCAACCGATGTTGGGCAACATCAAATGTGGGTTGCACAATATTATCCATTTAATTTCCCAAATCAATTGATTACAAGTGGTGGACTAGGAACGATGGGCTTTGGAATTCCAGCAGGAATTGGCGCGCAATTTGCGTATCGTGATCGTCCGGTAATTGTTTTTGTTGGGGATGGTGGTTTCCAAATGACCAACCAAGAATTTGCAATTTTAAACGAAAATGGTTTGAACGTAAAATTTGTTTTAATCAACAATGGTTCATTAGGAATGGTTCGCCAATGGCAAGAGCGATTCCATAATGAAAGACGTTCTTCTTCTGTCTTTGACGGACAGCCAGATTTTGTTAAATTAGCAGAGGCTTATGGAATTGATGCTGTGCGTATCATGAATCCTGCCACTGTCGATAGCGAGTTAGAAGCAGCCTTTGCAAAAGAGGGACCATTGTTAATTGAAGTAATTGTTTCAAATTCGGAACAAGTTATGCCAATGGTTCCAGCAGGGATTCCTAATGATCAGATGATAGGGGTGGAATAAGATGAGACGAATTATAACGGCAATCGTTTATAACAAATCCGGTGTATTGAGTCGAATTACAAGTGTGTTGAACCGTCGACAAGTAAATATTGAAAGTATTTCAGTTGGCGTGGTTGAAGCAGAAATTTCTCGAATGACAATTGTCATTAATGTGAATACTTTGTCAGAAGCAGAGCAAGTAACCAAACAATTGAACAAACAAATTGAAGTGGTGAAAGTATCTGATATTACAGATGATCCACATATCGAGAGAGAATTAGCTTTAATTCAAGTGAATGCACCAATGAGTATACGATCTGAGATTCAAGCAGTCATTGCACCATTTCGTGCCGATATCGTTGATGTGGCACAAAAAACTATTATTATTCAAGTGGTTGGTACCCACGATAAGATTGACGCATTTATTGATGTGTTACGTCCGTATGGTATCAAACAATTGGCAAGAACCGGTATTACCGGTATAAAAAGAGGTTAATCGCATTAAATATGCTTTTAATATATATATTATAAAAAAGAAGATTATAACTTTGGAGGGAATAGATTTATGGTAAAAGTTTATTATGAAGATGCAGTAGTAGAAAATGCACTAGAAGGAAAAACAATTGCGGTTGTGGGATACGGTTCTCAAGGTCATGCCCATGCTCAAAACTTAAGAGATAATGGCCACCAAGTTATCATCGGAATTCGTGAAGGTAAATCAGCAGAAGCAGCCCGTGAAGATGGCTTTGATGTTTTTGAAGTAAGTGAAGCAGCGAAACAAGCAGAAGTAATCATGATTTTAGCACCAGACGAAATTCAAGGTTCACTTTATGAGAAAGAAATTGCACCAAACTTGGAAGCAGGAAACTCTTTAGTATTTGCTCATGGATTTAACATTCACTTTGATGTTATCACTCCTCCAGCAGATGTTGATGTATTCTTAGTAGCACCAAAAGGACCAGGTCACTTGGTTCGTCGTACATTTGCAGATGGCTTTGCTGTACCAGCATTATTTGCGGTATATCAAGATGCAACAGGTAAAGCAAAAGAAACAGCATTATCTTATGCACAAGGGATCGGCGCAACTCGTGTAGGTGTATTAGAAACAACGTTTAAAGAAGAAACAGAAACTGACTTATTCGGTGAACAAGCAGTTCTATGTGGTGGTTTAACTAGTTTGATCGAAGCAGGTTTTGAAACATTAGTAGAAGCTGGTTACCAACCAGAATTGGCTTACTTTGAAGTATGTCATGAAATGAAATTAATCATCGACTTGATTTATGAAGGTGGATTCGCTAAAATGCGTGATTCTATCTCAAACACTGCAGAATACGGTGACTACGTTTCTGGTCCACGCGTTATCACAGAAGTTGCAAAAGCAAACATGAAAGAAGTTTTAACAGACATCCAAAATGGTACATTTGCAAATAACTTTGTAAAAGACAACGAAAATGGTTTCCCAGAATTCAAGAAAATGCGCGCAGAACGTGCTGGTCACCAAATCGAAGCTGTTGGTGCTGAATTAAGAAAAATGATGCCATTCGTAAAAACAATCGACTAAGACATAAGTAGGGGTGTGAATAATTTGGGGTTAGTAACAAGAAATGATGTAGACCAAGCGTATCAGCTACTCAAATCAGCTGTTGCTCATACACCATTACAATATGATCGATATCTATCAGAGAAATATCAAGCAACAATCCTACTAAAACGAGAAGATCTGCAAAAAGTTCGTTCATTCAAATTGCGAGGCGCTTATTATGCGATTAAAAAGCGCTCGCAAAGCGAACTAGCAGCAGGCGTTGTGTGTGCCAGTGCAGGAAACCATGCTCAAGGAGTTGCGTACACTTGTCGAGAGATTGGTGTCCAAGCCGTAATCTTTATGCCAAGTACAACGCCACAACAAAAAGTATCACAAGTTTCTTTCTTTGGTGGCAATAATGTCACGATTGAATTAGTAGGAGATACCTTCGATGCTTCGGCAGCAGCAGCTAAAGCTTTTGCAAAAGAAAAAGGGATGGCGTTTATTGACCCGTTTGATGATCCCGCGATTATCGCAGGACAAGGAACGTTAGCCGTTGAAATGATGGCTGATGCGTTAGCAGAAAGTTATCAACCTGACTATGTCATTGCAGCTATTGGCGGCGGTGGTTTAATTAGTGGTGTTAGCACGTATGTAAAAGACGTTAGCCCAGTAACTAAAATTATTGGCGTGGAGCCAAAGGGAGCCCCTTCGATGCAAGAGGCTTTTGACTACGGCGCACCTATCGCCTTGGAACAACTCGATAAATTCGTAGATGGAGCAGCTGTAAAAGAAGTCGGACAACTTACCTATCAACATGCGAAAGAATATGTTGATCAGCTGATGACAGTGGACGAAGGATTAGTTTGTTCTACAATTTTAGAATTGTATAGTAAGCAAGCAATTGTCGCAGAACCTGCAGGAGCGTTAAGTGTCGCGGCATTAGAAGCGATACAAGACGAAATTAAAGGGAAAACCGTTATTTGTATCATTAGTGGCGGGAATAATGACATTAATCGTATGGCTGAAATTGAAGAACGTTCATTGATATATCAAGGATTGATGAATTACTTTGTTATCAATTTTCCTCAACGCCCAGGAGCATTGAAAGAATTTGTTAACGATGTATTAGGTCCAGATGATGATATTACTCGTTTTGAATATACGAAAAAAATCAATCGTGGCTCAGGTCCAGTTGTTTTAGGTGTTTTATCAAAAACACGTGAGGATGTACCAAGTTTATTTGAGCGAATTGTTGAATTTGATCCAACATACATTGATTTAAGTGAAAACCAATCGTTATTCACCTTATTAGTCTAATGAAAAAGCAAAATCTTTCGAGATTTTGCTTTTTTCTGCTCTTTAAAGGAAACATGCTATAATATTACATAACAAAGGAGGGAGAAAAATGCAGTTAACTTACCAAAAAACGAAGAAACAAAGTACAATTGTTTATGGCGAAATTTTATCCGCCAGTATTAAACCAGAAATGTTTCAAAATAAACACATTATTGTCGTAACGAATCAACGGTACTACGATCGCTTTTTTGAAAAAATACAACACATTTTTTCTCCCCAACCAATTGATTGGTATGTTTGTAGTAATTTGATCTATGGAAACAACGTTCGGGAATTGATGGATATATTAGATTTTTTAGGGCGTTTTCCACCAAATAAAGAATATTTATTTATCGCTTTTGGAAATGAAGGCGTCATTCAATTGACTGGTTTTGTTCAAAAAACAACAATTTTACCAGGTGACTTTTGGGTGTTACCGACTACGTTACGCGCTTTTGCAGTAGCTATCGTGGAAGATCGTTTCATCTGTAAACAACCAATGGAAATGTTGCTCATTGAAAAGAATTTACCTGAAAAAATCTTTTTAGATCAAACAATTGTTGCTGGACAGAAAGATGGGAAATTAGTTGATTTACAAACGTTCATTCGTATAGGTTTAGTTCATGATTATGCTTTTTTACAAACATTGTTTAAGAACTTTCCGAATAAAAAACAGGTACAAGGAACCTCATTTATGGCGTTTGTCGAACAACTAACGACTAGCTATCAACTAGCTTCAAAAGAAATTGAAGACTTTGGTAAAATTTTTGAAGAAGCTTTTTATCTAACTACCAATGGTCATTTCCTATCAGAGAACATGAAACGTTTTCTAGGAGTAATGTTACATTTGTTTTGGAATCTTGAAATAATTGACTCTTCTTTTCGAATTAAGAATTTTATGATTTGGTTAAAACATTTAGGGTTTCCAATTCTTTTTCCCGAGCAGATTTCGGTTGCTGAATACTTACAAAATGTGTTACATTTACAAAAAAAGTACCCACAGTTGGTGGTTTTGGCAGAAATTGGTACAATAGGAAGAGAGCAATCGATGACTGAAAAGCAGTTGATAAAGGTAATGGAACAGTATCAAAAAATGATTGCAGAGATTTGAGGGAAGAAAATGACATACAGTGAAAAAATGCTTCAAGCATTACAAAATGAAGATTTGGCTGAAGCGCAATTATCTTTAGAAGAAGCATTAAAAAAAGACGATGATGCTATTTTAGCAGAATTAGGCGAAGAATTATTAGCGATTGGCTTTTTAGAAGAGGCGAAAGTTGTTTTTGCAACTTTAAAAGAACGTCAACCGAAAGAAGACGCGTATTATTTACCGCTTGCTGAAATTGCGATTGAGAATAATGAAATTGAAGAAGCTTTTGATTATTTAGAAGCTATTCCAACCACAAGTGACGCGTATCCACAAGCGTTATTGATTACAGCAGATTTGTATCAAGTTTTAGGAATTCCAGAAGTAAGTGAAGCAAAATTAAAAGAAGCTGCTCAGTTACTTCCAGATGAAAATCTGATTCAATTTGCTTTAGCAGAGTTATATTTTTCAATGGATAAGTTTTCTGAAGCAGAAAAAATTTATCGTTCTTTATTACAAGATGAAGAGTTAGATATTACAGGCGTGTCTATGACTGAAAGAATCGGTTCTTCATTAAGTATGCAAGGAAACTTTGAAGACGCAGTATTGTTTTTAGAAGAAGCGTTAGAAGAAGAACAAACAGATGATCGTTTATTCCAAACAGCTTTTGTCTATTTACAATTGAAAGAAAATGAGAAAGCTATTTATTATTTACAACAATTACGTGCATTGAATCCACAATATCAAGCATTGTATTTATATCTAGCAGAAGCGCTACAAGAAGAAGAATTATTAGAAGAAGCACAAGCAGTCATTGAGGAAGGGATTCAAGAAAATCCATTTCAAGTTGACTTTTATCATTTTGCTTCTGAAAATAGTTACCGTCTGCATGATGCTAAAAAAGCAGAAGAATTCTTGGTGAAAGCTTTAGAAACTGGCGAAAAGACTGATGAAACATTATTGACATTAAGTAATTTGTACTTAAATGAAGAAATGTTTGAAGAAGTCATTGATGCAGTTGGTCGTATGGAAGAACAAGAAAATCCATATGCTTTATGGAATTTAGCGCATGCTTATAATGAATTAGAAGAATTTGATTCTGCTGCAAAATACTATGAAGAAGCAAATGATGCGTTACATCATGAACCAGAATTCATGAAAGAATATGGTATTTTCTTACGAGAAGAAGGTCGCCTAGAAGAAGCTAGTCATCTATTGTCTCATTATTTGGCTCATGAACCAGGTGATTTGGAGGTACAGTCTATTTTAGACGATTTATCAGAAAGATAGGGTGAAAAAAATGACCATCAATGTTGCAGATAAAAAACGTTTTTTAAATTGGTTAGTGTCACATGAGTCTTTTTCACGACGAGAAGTTTCTTGGATTTTGAATTATTTAACGAATCACGAGACGATATTGAAAAATGTTCATTTTGTTGAAATTGCTGATAAAACGCCTCGCGGAATTTGTGTGCAAACAACGACTATTGAAGGTGAGGCGATGTCCTTATTTTTAGAAGGGAAAGTCTTTACTGATAGTGATCAAATTTTCCATGAAATTCGTTTGAATTGGAAAAATCCGTTATACTTAGAATGTCGTTTTAATCGTTCATGGGAAAATGAATTCTTTTTGGCTGTTTTAGAAGACAATCCTTATCATCGTTGGAACGAAACCTTAGATGCTGACGTTGTTTCTAAGGTAGAGGAATATTTTTTTAAAGAAGATGTAGAGATGAAAATTGCCGATTTATATAGACAAATCGATCAAGCCTTAGAAAATGATAATCACGAATTGTTTCTACAATTATCTGCCGAGGTTAATCAGCTATTAGAAAAGAAAGCATTAGTGACTGAATAAAAAAGATCCAAGGACAATTTTTAGGGCTCTTTGTCAATAAGGACTGATGAAGAGGAATTTTATAAATCAGAGTAAGTAGAGAAATCGTCTTACTCTGATTTTTTTGTTATTTTACAATAATCAACTGATTCATCATAAAAATTCTCGTTCTCATATTGTCAAAGGATTTAAATCCATAACTCACTCGCTTCAGTGTTTTGATGTGTGTATTTTTAGCTTCTATTTTTCCGTTAGAATAAGGATATACCATGGCATTTCGTATGCCTTCTTCATACTTAGTTAGTCCTTGGAGTTTTATATTATGGAAGCATTCATAAGTTTCTTTTAAAGCTGGTGAGTAATTCAATAAACGATCGATCATCATAGCTTCTGTTAAATATGGATATTTAGGTGCACGAAAACTTCGCCATGTTTTATATTCTGTATGTTGGATTAAGCTTCTATTTTTTGTGAGATAACGCCAATTTGCTTTTAATTTAAAGTAGGCTTCTTTATTTTTCGTCACAGCGATTCGCTTCATTTCTTTAACTCTAAAATCCTGAAAGGATTTATTTAAATGTTTTATGATGTGAAATCGATCGATGACTACTTTCGCATTTGGAAAGACACGTTTCGTTAATTGGTCGTAAGCTGCATTCATATCCGTTACGAGATAACGGACATTCATTCGAGAAGGGTTTTCCATAAAATAGTGTGTTAATTTGTTTAATTTCCTCTTTGGTAAAATATCCACGAGTTTTCCCGTTTCCCCATCTGCACAAATAAAACTCATTTTATCTTCTAAAGAAGCGTGAGAACGAAATTCATCCACCATTAATACACTAGGCAAACTAGATGTGTTAGGATTTGGAATATAAGTGCGTAATCCTTTCAGGATTCGAATCACTGTGGTGATAGAAACATGACAAAGTTTAGCAATCAACGTAAGTGAGCATTTTTCTTTTAATAAATCGATAACTTTGAATTTTACATGATAGCCAATCGAACAACGTTTTTCAACTAAAGAACTTTGGGCAGTCCAGTTACTTGAACATTCTTTACACTTGTATCGCTGTTTAAATATCTTGATAATTGTTGGAAGATGATTGTATTGATCTAATCGTACACGTACACATTTTTTTCCATTCTTCACAATTGAAAGCTTTCCGAACTGATTTTGAGCTGTACATCCACAATTTGGACAGCTCTTTTGATAAGGAGAACAAGTAGCCTCAATGACGATTGTTTGTCTATTTTTGATAGTTTCGTAAGAAACATGGATAATTTTTAAAGAAGGGTCTGTAATTCTTAGCATTTTTTTGATATGATTATTCATAAGACATACTCCTTTCTCTTGTTTATTTTGTAGTGATTTAATCATACAGGAAGTGGGTATGTTTTTTAATACCTAAAATTACAAATGGACTGATGAATTGAATTCAATTCATCAGTCCATTAAATTATAGAGCCATTTTTAGTTGTTCTTGGATCTTTTTGTTCTTTTTCATGATAAAATAAAGTAATAAAAAAATACACTAGTGTTGCATTAAAAATTGTACTATTCCATGAAACAAAAAAATTCTTTATACTAGCACTTGGATGACTTATCCAAGACCAATACAAAGAACCACAATGTGGATAAGTATAAAACAAATTCTGCATTTAATAAATGGTTTTCTGCCATAAATTTAGAAAATCTTTCTGTTTGTGCTAAACAATTCATTGTCAATTACAATTCATATCGGAAAAAACTCTCTTTTGAAGCGGTTCTGAAGCTCTTTCTCTACGCCATTAACGAAGAAAAAGAAAGCTTACGTGATTTGAGTACCTCTCTAATCAACGAATCACTTCAGCTAGAAACTGATGTGACAACTATCAGTCATACTCAATTATCGCGTGCATTTAATGCCCTTGATTCAAGCGTGTTAGAAGAAATCTTCCAACGGCTTTTAGAAAAAGTCCACTATCAGACAAGACCAACGAAACGAAACAGTCTGTATCTGATTGATTCCAGTACCTTTTCTCTCAGTTTGAAACGTCATAAGTGGGCGACTTTTCGCCAAACAAAATCAGGTGTTAAGTTACACTTAAACTACTGTTATATGGACGATACTACGATGTATCCCACTGATTTTACCTTAACGAATGCCCGTGAACATGATGTCAATCAACTGCCCTTGCTGGTGAATAAACCTGAAGCGACCTACGTTTTTGATCGTGGCTACTTGGATTTTGAAAAGATGGACCAGATGCATTGGGATGGCTACTTCTTCGTTACACGTATCAAGAAAAACACCACTGTTCGCTTGATTGAAACCTTGGAAAAATCACCCGAAAAAGAAATTCTACGAGATGAATCGGTTCGTTTGGGTTCTAAAGCGTATGTGACAACGCTGCTTCGTTTGGTCACCGTTCAAGATGACACAGGACGAGTGTTTCAATTTATTACTAATCGAATGGACTGCACGTCAAAAGAAATAGCGGACATGTATCACGCTCGGTGGCAAATCGAATTGTTTTTCAAACACATCAAACAACACATGACCAGTAAAACCTTCTTTTCTCAAAGTGAACAGGGCGTGCAGAATCAATTGATTCTAACGATGATTTCTGCACTGCTCACGTTTCTCATCAAATTGGAAACAAAGACAGTAAAATCGGTGTTTCAGATCAAACGATTCTTTCGATATTTACTCTTTCAACCAGTTGAATGTTGGTTAGAAAAGTTAATTCCCACATGAGAAATAAGAAAAATAGCTCGTTACTTTTGGTTTTCAGTTGAATAACAGCTAAAAAATTCTGGAAAAAGTCATCCTCTGCGTCAGCACAGCTTCTTTTGACCTATTTCCAGAGAAAGTGGTTTTCAGAATATTCTGAAAGGTTTTTATGCAACACTAGTGATTATGAACAAATCAATCAATTAGTCAATCAACGATTAGGAGGTTTGCATTCGGCCAAGATTCTTTTAGCTAGTGTTGATTTTGATGAGATCGAAAAACTGCAATCACAAAATGAATGGGAAAAAAGTGGTCAAATACTTGGAGAAGTTGCTAAGAGTTTGGAAAAAGCAGGAGCAGAATTTTTTTTAATTTGTACCAATACCATGCATAAGGTCGCAGACCAGGTCCAAGAGGCGGTAACAATCCCTATGCTGCATATCGCAGACGCAACAATCAAAGAATTGAATCAAAACAAAATTACCAAAGTGGGATTGTTAGGAACCAAATATACGATGCAGCAAGACTTTTACAAGCAACGAATCCTTGCTTCTAATATTGAGGTACTTGTGCCTGAGTCGGAAGATATAGAGAAGATCAATCAAGTGATTTTCAATGAACTTGTCTTAGGTGAGATTACTCCCGAGTCCAAACAAGAGTATCAAATCATTATTGAAAAATTGATCGCAGCTGGTGCACAGGGAATCATCCTCGGATGTACAGAAATCGGTTTGTTGATCCAGCAGGATGACGTGACGATCCCGATTTTTGACAAGACAGTGATCCACTCAAAAGCAGCAGTGGATTATGCTTTAAATGATTCGGAGCAACTAAACTAGTGAGCCTGTTTGTAATCGCTAAACAAAAGAAATGTTAGCAAAATATTTCTTTTATTTACCACTCTTTTCATATTTGTTGTTGACATTGAATTGTTTCTAAGGTAAATTACTTTTTAAGCAAATAAAATAATTCGTCTGTTGAAGAGAAGAGTAGTTTTGTCGATCTTTTTAGAGAGGTTCTGGTTGGTGAAAAGAACTAAGGGAGAGAAGCGAAGATGGTCTCTGAGGATAATCCATCGATAGGTAGGTGGGTTCGGTCTGGCCGACCGTTAACATGGACACCATTTCTTATAGATGATGAGATGGGTTAAGGAAAGCTGATGCTTTCAAATAAAGGTGGTACCACGGTTATACGTCCTTTTGTCAACTCGTTGACAAAAGGACTTTTTTTATTTTATTTGATAAATAATCAAATAGACAATACAAATAGGAAAATAAAAGGAGCGATTGAGATGAAAAAGGGTTGGAAAAAAATTATCGGTTTAAGTTTATTAGGTGCAGTGTTTCTAGGTTTGGCAGCTTGTGGAAATAGCGGTGATACTTCAGAGACAGGAGCTGCTGAAGGTGGCAATGAAGAACCAAAAACGATTGTTGTAGGTGCCGGAGCAACACCGCACGCAGAAATTTTAGAAGATGTGAAAGGTCGTTTGGCTGAAGAGGGTTACGATTTAGAGATCAAAGTGTTTGACGATTTTGTATTGCCAAATACAGCATTAGCAGATGGCGATCTAGACATCAATTTGTACCAGCACGAGCCGTTTTTGATCAATTTCAACGAAGAGCATGATACAGATCTGGTTGTTGCAGGCGATACGAAATACTATTTCTTGCCTTTAGGTATCTATCCTGGACAAACATCTTCTTTGGATGAACTGGCAGACGGCGCAAAAGTTTCAATTCCGAATGATGCAACTAATGGGGGCCGTGCCTTACTGTTGTTACAGGATGCAGGATTAATCCAATTAAAAGAGGACGCAGACATTACGGCAACAGTGAGTGATATAGTAGAAAATCCTAAAAATTTGGAACTTGTTGAACTAGATGCTGCTCAAGTTGTTCGTTCTCTGGATGATGTGGATATTGCTGTCATCAATGCCAACTACGTTTTAGGTTCTGACTTGAGTGTCAATGAGGATACATTGCTGACTGAAGCGAAGGATTCACAAGCCGCAGAAACCTATGCTTGTGTAGCAGCTGTTAAAGACGGTGCCCAAGACGATGAAGCGATCCAAGCATTTCTTGCAGCTTTAGGATCTGATGAAACAAGAGAATTTATCGAAGAAACCTATCAAGGAGCGGTCATTCCAGTATTTTAATCAAGCTCTTGAAAAACGCCGAGAAGTTTTCGGCGTTTTTTTTTTTTTATGTGTATTGAAAACCCCTGGCTAAGCCGGGGGTTCCAAAGAGCTTCCAGCGAGGTATTAAAAAAGCCTCCCAAAAATGATAAGATGAAATTGGTTTCCCGACCACCACATCCATCAATTTAGGAGGTGCCTATTATGAAAAAGGCTAATGAAAGTTTATCACACACGACATGGAAATGTAAGTACCACATTGTTTTTGCACCAAAATATAGACGACAAGTGATTTATGGAAAGTATAAGAAAAGTATAGGTGAGATCATCCGAACATTATGTGAAAGAAAAGGAGTGGAGATCATCGAAGCAAATGCGTGCAAAGATCATATCCACTTACTCGTAAGTATCCCACCAAAATATAGTGTATCAGGTTTTGTAGGCTATTTAAAAGGCAAGAGTAGCTTAATGATTTTTGACAGACATGCGAATTTGAAGTATCGGTATGGGAACCGAAAATTTTGGTGTAGAGGGTATTACGTGGATACAGTAGGAAGAAATAAGAAGCAGATCGAAGAATACATTCGGAATCAAGTACAAGAAGATTATGTAGCAGATCAGCTAACATTGTTTGAAGAGTATGATCCGTTTACAGGACAAAAAAACAAGAAGAAGTGAAAGAGATTCTTTAAGGATCAGTGAGTAAAAGTGGTGCAAGTGGGAAACCGTTCAGGAAGCCTTTTAGGCTATGGCCGGTAAAAGAGGCTTTCAGCCGAAGAACAAACCTCCAGTTCACACTGGAGGTTTTGATTGAGAAAAAATAGCATGACTACGAATGACCAATCAATGAATAATCGATCATGACCAAAATACCGAAAGTTCAGAACTAGCTATTTTATTTACTTGAGACGATAACAAGAAAAATCAGTCAGTTTTCCCAGTAATCAAAAAAATTTTATTTATTGTTATTTATAAATTTTTTCACTAGTGTTGCATAAAAACCTTTCAGAATATTCTGAAAACCACTTTCTCTGGAAATAGGTCAAAAGAAGCTGTGCTGACGCAGAGGATGACTTTTTCCAGAATTTTTTAGCTGTTATTCAACTGAAAACCAAAAGTAACGAGCTATTTTTCTTATTTCTCATGTGGGAATTAACTTTTCTAACCAACATTCAACTGGTTGAAAGAGTAAATATCGAAAGAATCGTTTGATCTGAAACACCGATTTTACTGTCTTTGTTTCCAATTTGATGAGAAACGTGAGCAGTGCAGAAATCATCGTTAGAATCAATTGATTCTGCACGCCCTGTTCACTTTGAGAAAAGAAGGTTTTACTGGTCATGTGTTGTTTGATGTGTTTGAAAAACAATTCGATTTGCCACCGAGCGTGATACATGTCCGCTATTTCTTTTGACGTGCAGTCCATTCGATTAGTAATAAATTGAAACACTCGTCCTGTGTCATCTTGAACGGTGACCAAACGAAGCAGCGTTGTCACATACGCTTTAGAACCCAAACGAACCGATTCATCTCGTAGAATTTCTTTTTCGGGTGATTTTTCCAAGGTTTCAATCAAGCGAACAGTGGTGTTTTTCTTGATACGTGTAACGAAGAAGTAGCCATCCCAATGCATCTGGTCCATCTTTTCAAAATCCAAGTAGCCACGATCAAAAACGTAGGTCGCTTCAGGTTTATTCACCAGCAAGGGCAGTTGATTGACATCATGTTCACGGGCATTCGTTAAGGTAAAATCAGTGGGATACATCGTAGTATCGTCCATATAACAGTAGTTTAAGTGTAACTTAACACCTGATTTTGTTTGGCGAAAAGTCGCCCACTTATGACGTTTCAAACTGAGAGAAAAGGTACTGGAATCAATCAGATACAGACTGTTTCGTTTCGTTGGTCTTGTCTGATAGTGGACTTTTTCTAAAAGCCGTTGGAAGATTTCTTCTAACACGCTTGAATCAAGGGCATTAAATGCACGCGATAATTGAGTATGACTGATAGTTGTCACATCAGTTTCTAGCTGAAGTGATTCGTTGATTAGAGAGGTACTCAAATCACGTAAGCTTTCTTTTTCTTCGTTAATGGCGTAGAGAAAGAGCTTCAGAACCGCTTCAAAAGAGAGTTTTTTCCGATATGAATTGTAATTGACAATGAATTGTTTAGCACAAACAGAAAGATTTTCTAAATTTATGGCAGAAAACCATTTATTAAATGCAGAATTTGTTTTATACTTATCCACATTGTGGTTCTTTGTATTGGTCTTGGATAAGTCATTCAAGTGCTAGTATAAAGAATTTTTTTGTTTCATGGAATAGTACAATTTTTAATGCAACACTAGTGAAAAAAATAATAAGATAATGTGTGCGAATCCTAAGCTCCCATAAATTTCCTAGGAGATTCGCACCACTAAAATATCATTAAATGATAAAATAAATACATTTATATTCTATTTTACCAAAAAATACATATAATTGGGCGATACTCATCAGAAAATGTATCCTCTTCAAACCATTTCCCCCCATAAATCGCCGTTGCAGTCTTCATGCCTGCATGGATTGAAATCGTTTTTGCGCTGACTACTAGTGTATGCACCTCTTTGTTGCAGTCTTCATGCCTGCATGGATTGAAATGATCTTAGAATCATTACTACCTAAATTGTCAGAAGTTGCAGTCTTCATGCCTGCATGGATTGAAATCACAAGCTTGCTTTGACGTTTTATCCGATGTAAAGTTGCAGTCTTCATGCCTGCATGGATTGAAATTTCGAAAGCATCAGCTACATTTAAATCCAGTTTTTGTTGCAGTCTTCATGCCTGCATGGATTGAAATTATAATAGACGTAAGAATGAACACACTACAAAATGTTGCAGTCTTCATGACTGCATGGATTGAAATAAACTATGTGCACCCCACGCTTTGCAGTCCTCCACCAGCATAAACGGTAGTTTGAAAATCAATAATAAGACTTATTTAGGGTCATTCAAAAATTGCAATATAAAAATGTAAATGATTTTAATGAACTATGTGTATCCTATATAAATAGTTCACAGAATTTGAAGGATGAGTTAGAGTATAACAATATAAATTGTTTTATCGCTTTTGTTTATATGCTAAAATAATAATTATATTCTATACAATGAGTTGGATTAAAATAACGAGTTTGAAAAGATTCTACTAGGTGTATGTTACAAATTTTATAAGGTGTGAACAGAAATATAGAATTAAATATTCCTGTTGTCGTTACAGTCTTCATTACTTCATGGGTTGAAATAGCTACAGGCGTTTCGCTTGATTGTTTAGCATCAAGTTGCAGTCTTCATGATTGATATGATGAACTATGTAAATGCGATGTCTTATGTTTGTATTAAATTTTCATTGCTAAAATATGTAATCTGCACATGAAAAATACGATAGGTATTTTTGTCAGACTCAGTGAGTAATCTGAAAACGGCATTAAATTAGTAGTAGCATATTTTAAACTCCTTATGATGTAACAAGGAGTTTATTTGTATAGAGAAAAATAGTTAAAATAGGAGGAACATTATGAAAAAAATTCTCTCCACACTTGCATCACTTATCTTCGGAGGAACAATTGGTTTGTTTTTTGTTTGGTATACGATTATCTATCAGCAATGGGGAATATTTCAGTATTTAGTATTGATGTTTGCGGTTTGCTTCTTTTTTGTCATTCATCTTGTTATTCATGAGGTAGGACATTTAGTTTTTGGAAAGTTATCGGGTTATCAATTTAGTAGCATTCGTTTTTTTTCTATGGCGTTAACTAAAAACAAAGACGGAAGATTTTATTTTCATCGTTTTAACGTTCCAGGAACTTTAGGGCAATGTTTGATGATTCCGCCAAAACAAGAAAAATTTGTGTTTAAATTATATTTATTGGGTGGAGGATTAGGCAATTTATCAATGAGTCTGCTAGCTTTGCTTATTTTGGGTATTCATAATTCGTATGCTTTATTTTTTTGCTTAGTTGGTGTTTTTATGGCAGTAACAAATTTAATTCCTACAAGTTTTAATGATGGTATGAGTTATCGCTTAGCAAATTCTAGCAAAGAGCAAAGGGATTTATTATATCTTCAATTGCAAGTGAATTATCTGACTTCTTTAGGATATGCATATGATGAATTACCTGAAGATTACTTTCAACCTATTGCTAGTAATCCGAAGCATACATATTTTAATGATTGGCAGACATTTTTAATTGCTGGACGTTATTTAATTTATGGTAAATGGGAAGAATATCGTCAGTCTTTGGAATGCATTTGGCAAAATCAGGAGGAACTTATTTTACCTTATCGACTGGAATTGAAGAAAGAATTGCTTTTTGCATTATGCTTAACTAATCCAGATGATGAACGAATCACTGCTTTATGGAATGATAAGCAACTAAAACAAACGTTGAGACAACCATCTATCAGTCATCAACGATTGAAAGCTGTGTATACAAAATATGTTCTGAAAGATGATTATGCTGTGCAGGCGATGATGAAAGAAATTAAGCAAAAAAAATGGACGGCATTAAATCAAGGAGACCTTCAATCAGAATTGAAAGTCATTCATCAGCTTGAACAACATTTTTTGGTAGAAAAAGAGGCGAAAGAATGAAAGCATGTGGCATCATTGTTGAATACAATCCTTTTCATAATGGACATAATTACCATGCAAAAAAGGCTAGAGAACTATCAAAAGCTGATGTTGTTGTTGCCGTAATGAGTGGTAATTTTTTACAACGTGGAGAGCCGGCGATTATTGATAAGTGGATGCGTGCCAATGAAGCCTTACAAAATGGCGTGGATTTGGTAGTGGAATTGCCCATTCAATGGTCGTTGCAGTCAGCTGATTATTTTGCGCGTGGAGGTATTTTACTGTTGCAAGCATTAAAATGTGAAAGTTATTGCTTTGGTACAGATGTAGCTAGTGAATTTGATTATCAAGCATTTGGGAAATTTGTAAAGGAAAATCAGAAAACCATTAATCAAACTTTTCAGCAGTTAAGCAACCCAACAATGTCCTATGCACAAACGATGACGGAAGTTTATCGAGAGCTTTATCCGCAATTATTATTAACAGGAGAGCAACCGAATCATGTTTTAGGATTAACTTATGCTCAAGAAAATGCACAGTATACGAATCCAATGACAAGTATTCCTTTACCCAGAGTTGGAGCAAGCTATCATTCAAAAGAAATTCACAATGAAATTGCAAGTGCTACAGCAATTCGTAAAGCGATAATTGAGGGCCTGTTGGTTGAACAAGTGGTCCCACAACAAACAACGAGTGATTTGCAGGCGTATCAAATCACTTGGAATAATTATTGGGAATTTCTTAAATATCGGATTATAATCAGTTCGGTTGATGAGCTAAGAGAGATTTATCAAATGGTTGAAGGATTGGAATACCGTTTGAAATCGTTAATTTATGAAGCAAACTCTTTTGAGGAATTTGTTCAAGCAGTAAAAACGAAGCGTTATACTCAAACGCGAATCCAACGTTTATTATGTTATGTTTTGCTAAATATTAAAACGAGCGATATTAAAGAAGCATGGGAAAGTAACTATTTACATGTGTTAGGTTTCACTGAAAATGGGCAACGTTATCTAAAAGAGAAAAAAGCGGTGATAGACTACCCAGTGCTTTCTAAAATTGGAAAAAAAGAAGAGCAAGCATACAAATTAACCGTTCGTAGTGATAAAGTGTATCAAATGGGGAATCCGCTTATTTTAGAACAAAATTTTGGGAAATTTCCAATTCGTAGCAATCCTTTGTAAGAAAATACTTCACAGAATCGTTTCTGCCAAGTATAATGATAAAGGACAATTTCATCGGATAAAAGATGAAATGAAAAAATAGAAAGCGAAGTGAGATTATGGGTCGTAAATGGGCAAATATCGTAGCTAAGAAAACTGCGAAAGATGCAAACAACAGTAAAGTTTACGCTAAATTTGGGATTGAGATTTATGCAGCAGCGAAATCAGGTGATCCTGATCCTCACTCAAACCAAAAATTAAAATTTGTTATCGATCGTGCAAAAACATATAATGTACCAAAACACATTATTGATCGTGCTATTGAAAAAGCAAAAGGTTCAGGTGATGAGCAATTCTCTGAATTACGTTATGAAGGGTTTGGACCAAATGGCTCTATGGTTATCGTGGATACATTAACCAATAACGTAAATCGTACAGCTGCGGATGTACGTGCTGCTTTTGGTAAAAATGGCGGAAACATGGGTGTATCTGGTGCTGTTTCATATATGTTTGATAACACAGCATTATTTGGTTTTGAAGGTACTGACGCCGATGAAATCTTAGAATATTTGATGGATAAAGACATTGATGTTCGTGATGTGGAAGAAGAAGAAGGACAAATCATGGTACATGGTGAACCAGAAGATTTCCATGCTATTCAAGAAGCATTAAAAGAAAAAGGAATCACAGAATTTAATGTTGCGGAAATGGAAATGGTTCCTCAAAATGAAGTAACATTAACTGGCGAAGACTTAGAAAAATTTGAAAAAATGATTGATGTATTGGATGATTTAGAAGATGTTCAAAAAATCTTCCATAACGTGGATCTAGGCGAATAATAAAAAGAAGTTGTGGAAGGTTTTTCTTCCACAACTTTTTTAATCTAAGTCTTGTTTGGCTTTACGCGCTTCTTGGGCATAATATTCTTTGACGGATAAACCATGAGGTAAAATCGTCACGTCAGGATAGCCCGTTAAACTTTTTTCTTTGTTTAAGGTCACTGCTTCTACAAATTTTTCTGGTTGATGGATACGGACAGATTCCACCCATTTAAAACTATCAATAGGAATTTTGGGTTCATGTTTGATGTATCGCTTTGGTGTACTACGCGTGTGTTCTTCCGCATTTTTGGTCATTGTTTCATTTTCAACTTGTTTTGGAACTGGTGATTGAGAAGGGATAGATGGCACATGATTTGATATTTTCACATTAACTCACACTCCTTTTATCGTTACTACTCTTATCGGTTGCTTTTTTAAGAAGTTTAGATGAAATAGGCGAGAAATGCATTTCTTTTGCTGGTTTGTTATAATAAGGAAGAGGACGTGATTAGATGCCAAATCGTTACACAAAAAACTGGATGGAAGCTTCTAAAAATTTACGGACAGGCAAGAAAAAAGAAAGCCCATTTGGTAAAAAGAAGATGACTGCTAAAGAGAAACAAGCTCAAAATCGTCGTCGAGGATTTTTAATGGGGGTAATTCGTGAATTGATGAAAAATAAGTAGTTATTGAGGATGAGGTGTAAAAACCTTGTCCTTTTTCAAGTGAATTTCGAAAATAGAGTAGTTCGATGTTCGCATTATATGGTATGATAAGGAAAATGTGTTCTATTTTGTAACAGGGGGATGAGCAGTGGAGGAGAAAATTTTGTTACAACCCTTTGATCGGATTTTAAGCGGCTATGATCGTTTATCTGAAGTTGCTGTCTCAATTGAAGATTGTGGAAAGCTTTATCGCAAGTATCAAGCACTAGGGGTTCAAGAATATCGGGTATGGAGTTATCAAGGAGCAAGTTATCTCAATCATTATTTGCATTGTTCTGTTGATCGTGTGCCTGCGCTGATTTACAAAAATAAATATTTGATTCCATTAATTTTTCGTGCTTCTAGAGAGTCAGAAGCACTATTTGATGCGCCGTATCGCATGAATGGTTTCTTTTGTTTATTGGACTGGATGGTTGAACACCGGCCAAAGCAAGCTTTAATTGATTATGACAAAGATAAAGAAAAAGAAGTTCTTTATTGGGTGGTTGATAGTGCGTATATTGCTTTTCGTCTTTATGAAATCATGGAGGGCGCTGGTTTTCCGTTGAGTCATTTCCGTTCAGTTGATGAATTTGAAAAGTGGAATCGAATTTATAGCTTAATTAATAGTGGGAGAATTGGTCGCCATAGTCGGTCATTTGATGAAAGCAATGCGGAACAACTGTCAGAATTACAAATGATTTTAAACATAGTAAAATTAAAATATCCGAAAACAACGCTATTTGTTTAAAGAAAAAAGCTGATTATGTTCAGCTTTTTTCTTTGTTTTGTTAAAAGGGAGAGGGGAAAATGAAAGAGTCAGATGAGCCGATTTATTTGTTGAAAAAAGGGAAGAAAGGCTTATTGCAATTAATCTTTAGTCGTCTAGGGATTGTTCTTGTCTTTTTACTTTTACAAGTTGTTATGCTAGTAGCATTTTTTCATTATGTATCAACCAATTATGTGCATGTTTTTTATGGTGGCGCAATTGTCGTGACCATTTTTGGGTACATGTTTTTGTTAAATAGTGCCAGTGATAGTAGCGTCAAACTTACATGGATGGTCTTATTTACAGTATTACCTATTATTGGTATCTTTTTTTATTTTTATATGAAGTTAGAGCTAGGGCATCGCTTAGAAAAGCGGCGCTTGATTCGTTTGAAAAATGAAAGCAATACGCTCATTCAAACAGATGCAGCTGTGAAAGTGAAAATTCAAACAGAAAAAGATTTATTAGGAATTGCTACTTTTTTATCAGGAACAGGATCGTATCCCGTTTATGAAAATGCAGAATTAAACTATTTTCCGACCGGAGAAGCAAAGTTTGCTGACTTATTGGAAGAATTGAAAAAAGCTGAGTCTTTTATTTTTCTAGAATATTTTATTGTAGGTGAAGGAAAAATGTGGGGACGTATTTTAGATATTCTCATTGAAAAAGCAGCAGCGGGTGTCGAAATTCGTTTTTTATATGATGGATTTAATGAATTTTCATTGTTGCCACACAGTTACCCTAAAAAACTAGCGAAATTAGGAATCAAATGTAAAGTGTTTGCACCGATTTATCCCTTTGTCTCGACGGTATATAATTTCAGAGATCATCGGAAAATTTGTGTGATTGATGGGAAAGTAGCGTACACAGGTGGCGTGAATTTAGCGGATGAATATATCAATGAAGTAGAACGTTTTGGGTATTGGAAAGATACGGCCATTAAAGTGAAGGGGCAAGCCGTAGATAGTTTCACGTTGATGTTTTTACAAATGTGGGCAATGGATGATGGTGTGTTAGACTTTGAACACTGGCTACAACGACCGCAACCAGCCATTCAAAAGCCAGGGTACATTATTCCGTATGGCGATGCGCCGTTAGATGATGATCGTGTAGGAGAATTTATTTATTTTGATATTTTAAATAAAGCAACCGAATACGTGCATATTATGACGCCTTATTTGATTTTGGACGGTGAAATGGAAACAGCCTTACGCTTAGCAGCGAAACGTGGCGTTGAAGTGATTATTATTTTGCCGCACATTCCAGATAAAAAATATGCCTTCGCTTTAGCTAAAAGTCATTATAAGAGTCTGCTGCAAGCAGGCGTGAAAATCTATGAATTTACACCAGGATTCATTCATGCCAAAGTTTTTGTCAGTGATGACAAAAAAGCAACTGTGGGAACTGTTAATTTAGATTATCGTAGTTTTTACCATCATTTTGAATGTGGGTTGTATATGGAAGGTGTCGAGACCTTGGCAACCATTGAGAAAGATTTCCAAGATACTTTGGCACAATCACAAGAAGTGACAATGCAAGATGCATTAAAAGAAAAAACAACAACTAAAATTTTGGGGTGGATGCTAAAAGTGTTTGCGCCCTTAATGTAAAAAACGCAAGTTCATAGTGAGAACTTGCGCTTTTTTTTACATTTGTTGATACGTCGTTGCATCAGCACCAGCAACTAATGGGCTTTCTGCACCAATTGTTACGAGTGATAATTCATGCATGGCACGTGTTGCAATCGTATATAGAACCAATTGATCTTGTGCGGTTTCAAAATTTGCACCGATATTCCAAGCAAAGACACGATCAAATTCCAATCCTTTGGCTAAAAAGGCCGGAATAATCATGATTGGACGTTTCATGAAATCTTCTTCTGAAACAATCAATTGGACTTTAGTTTGCATTTCTTCCGATAATTCGGCATACAATGCTTCACAGTCGGCTGTTGTTTTCCCAATAATAGCTGTACGCCAGCGTCGATTTTTTTCGTCATCTTGCAGCTCATTAACCAACCAATCCAGACTTTCGCAGAGCGTTTCTTTTTGAACCAGACGTGGTAAAGGCCCTTTGCGTGCTGTGGTTTTTACTTGGTCTTCTTGTGACAAGAATTGATTCGCAAATTGTGTGATTTCTTCGGTTGAACGATAACTAGTTGTTAACTGGTAACGAGTGACTTCTTGTTCAGGGAATAAGGTGTCTAGAGAATGAACAATTGTTTCATTTCCAAAGACTTTTTGATTCAAATCCCCACATAAAGTCATACCAGCACGCGGATATAACTCACGTAGCAAAGCAACTTGTGCAGGTGGAAAGTCTTGCATTTCATCAATGAAGATAAAGCGTGCTTTTTGTTCAACATGCACAGGATATAAACGGCGTAGTAATAAGACAAATAACAACGCATCTTCTTGTGTGAGTTCTCTGTTTTTCAAATGCTGACGTGTTTGGTTACTGGCCATTGCCCAATCTGCACCAGAAATTCCCGCTTTGGCTAACAATGCTGGTTGAATTTGTTTTAAAAAGTGTAAGTATTGCTTTGGAAAATTGATAAATTGGAAACGTTGCACGCCACGAGTTAAGGCACGGAATTTTTTACGTACAAGTTGACGTCGTACTTTATTAAACAGTTGGCGTTCTTTTTCCTCTGAATCTTCTAAATTAGGGTCATTGTCAAAAATTTCTTGGACTTTTTCACGTGTTGCTTCCTTTACCCATGCTTTTTTCGCTTCGTCTTTTTCGAGCCCACCAATTTTTTTCAACACTTTGGTTTGTAATAACTGTGTTCGTTGGTAAAGTGGTAGTTGTTCATTGGTTTGTTGGTACCAGTGACGGAGTTGTTCTTTAGTGATGTACGTTTCACCTTTGATTTTTAAGTCACGGAACAATGGACCAAACGGTGTGATTCCTTCTACATAACGCGAAATTTGTTGAACTAACGTTAAGCCATTTTTGAGTTTTTCGACACGATCATTCGCACCAGTTAAAAATTGTGCTTCCTGTTGTTCTTCTTGGACAATTTCATAATTAGGTAATAGATTTTGTAAGAAAGAACGGAATGTTCGAGTAGGTATTTCACTTTCACCTAGAGATGGCAAAACCATGGCGATATAGTCTGAAAAGAGATGGTTGGGTGAAAACAATAAGACTTGTTGATCATCTAACCATTTACGATTTCGATAGAGCACAAAAGCAATGCGTTGCAGTAAAGCAGAAGTCTTTCCACTACCTGCGATTCCTTCAATTAGCATGACTTTACTCGTTGTGTCACGAATAATTTGGTTTTGGGCTTTTTGAATCGTTGAAACAATATTTTTCATTTGTGAAGAAGACGCTTCATCTAAAATCTCTAATAAAAATTCATCATTGATGACTTCGGAAGTATCAACCATGGAAAGTAGTTGACCATCTTGAATTTTAAATTGACGTTTTAATAGCAAGTCAACTTCAAATTGGTCAGTATCTGTTTGATAAAATGTTGTTCCCAGTTCTCCTTCGTAATAAAGATTTGCAATCGGTGCGCGCCAGTCAATGACAATTGTATTTTCTTTGTTGTCGCGTAAAGACGCAATTCCTAAATACAAGGTTTCTTTAGGTTCATTGCCTTCAGTGAAATCAATCCGTGCAAAATAAGGACTGTTGGTCATTGTTGCTAACGTTTTGAGTCGTTTTTCTTGTGACTCTGCTGTTTTGTAGCGAAGCATCAATTCTTGTTCATGTTGTTGATACTCTAATACTGATTCATAGAACGCTTCTTCTGAACCAATGTTAATTTTTTTATCGGAAATTTCTTTTAACTGTGAATTTAAAGAATCTTCTAACGTTGCTTGTTGTTTTTTGATCATTTCTTGCTCATTGTGAATCACTTGGACTGTGGATTCGACATGTTGTTGTTCTAGTAAACGTTCGTTCATGCAGACAACCTCCTAAAAAATATAGCCATAAAATTATAGCACATAACGGCCACTAATGGGGTGGAAACATGATAAAATGAGAAGAAAAGGAGAGGGTTGTTTGAGAAGTGAAGAAGAAATGAGGACATTGATTTTAGCTGTCGCTCAAGAGATAGGGGCTAAAGCAGTGGCGCTGAGTGGTTCACGGGTGAATCCTTGTGTACCGAAAGATGATTTTCAGGATTACGATATTGTTTATGTGGTAGAAAATAAAACAGAATTACTGGAAAATCGCGCGTGGTTAAAACGCTTTGGAGAGATTTTAGTGAGTCAAAGGCCGGAGGAAATGACCTTGTTTCCATCAACGTTAGGTGAACGTTTTACATTTTTGATGTTGTTTAAAGATGGCAATCGGATTGATTTAACGCTCTGTCCACTATCATTTGTCGAACAATGGAGAGTAGAAGAACCACTTTTTCAAGTGCTAGCTGATCCAGAAAATATCTTGCAACCCGCACCACAATTAACAGATGAAATCTATCGGACTCAAGTGCCGAGTGAAGCAATGTTTCAAGATTGTTGCAATGAGTTTTGGTGGGTCACCACCTATGTTGTCAAAGGTTTAGTTCGGCACGAACAGACGTATACTGTCGATCACCTGTATGGTATTTGCCACCAAGAGCTTTTGCGACTGCTTAGTTGGCAAGTCGTTCGACAACAAGGTCCCGTGAACGTCGGGAAAAACTACAAATATTTATTTACGTATTTAGATGCCGCGTATAAACAAAAATTTCAATCCTTACTTGATTTTTCCAGTGAATCGAACATTGCGCAATCGCTTTTAGCTACGCAACGCTTTTTCCATGAAGAAGCACAATTATATGCCACACAAACTAAGGTTAGTTATGACAAAGTAACCGCCGAAAATGTGATAGCTTATACCCAAAAATGGATGAACTCTTGAAATTTTTTTCAAGAGTTTCTTTTTGCTTGATAGGTTTTCGATAATTGGTTCGTATAATAAGTAAAAGAGGTGATGATGTGGACAAAGACAAACAAATCATTCATTTGATGGCAGCGCAAGATTTTTCTGGATTGGAATTCTTAATTGATGAATATAGCTCAAATTTGTATAAAACGGTATATAGTATTTTATCCTATCCAGAAGAACGAGCTTATGTGGAAGATGGTATGAATGAGATTTTATATGAAATTTGGCAAAAAATCACACGTTACGATGAAACGAAAAGTAGCTTTCAAACTTGGATGCTAATGATTGCAAGGAATCGTTCAATTGATTGGAAACGAAAATTAGTTCGGGAGCGTACGGTAACAGATGAAAATGTCACGATACCAACAGATAGCGAATTATTGGAAAAAGAAAATTTTTTAGCATTGGTTGACCATTTGTCTGACATCGATCAAGAAATTTTTTTATATTATTATTTTTATCAATTTTCAGCGAAAGAAATTGCCGAAATGCTGGCGGTGAGTGTAGAAATCATTTTTAATCGATTATCTCGTGGAAGAAAGACATTACGAGAATTGGAGGAGAAAAAAGATGGCAAACTTTAAACAAACGGTAAATACGGTTACGTCACAGTTGAATGGGGAATTAACACATGCACAAAAAGCAACACTTTTTGCGCAGTCAAAACGGTATATTCTAGTTCAATAATTACTTGCTAGTATCGAAAAATATTTAACAACAGATGAAGAAATTAAAGGTGTTTTACCATTAGCTAACTTGGAAAATACAGCGGTATCTACAACAGGTGTCTTAGGATTTTCTGCTGCGACCACTCCAGAAGCGAAAAATTATTTGAAACATTTCCATGATACGCGTGGCAATCGTTTGTTATTATTTACGAATACACGGATTATTTTCTTGTTTTCTTTAGAATTTTTTGAAAGTCAAACCTTCTTCAGTTATCCATACACGTCAATTAAAGCAATAACGATGAAAGCAAACTAAGAAGCAATTGGAGGTGTCGGCAATTGGACATTATTGGATTTTCAATCAGGTAATCATATTTTTACGGAAACACTCTCAGATCAAGATGCTCAAAAATTTCAAGAAATAAAAGAACAAATTCCTGATTTGCGAAAAATTCCAATCAAAGAAAAAGTAGTGCGTAGAAACTATTTTGATTCTTTCGTGAACAATCTTTCATTTGGGGTGAAAATAGGCTATGCCGGAAATTTGTTATGGATACTTTGGTTTTTCTTTCTCCTATTCGGTATTTTTTTTTTAGGATGGGGACCATTGAAAGGGTTGTATGACTTAATTCCGAGGTAAATGTCTATGTTATACTAGATAAAAGGAAGTGGTTAGATGTTAATTTTAAAACAACCAACGATGGCTTACGCGACACAAATTGAACAATATAGACAAGAATTTATCGCTAACAACGACTCCATTGATGGTAGCTCTTTTTTAGAACAGATGCCTTCCATTGAACAATGGTTAAAACTATTAGCGTTGTTTCGTTCGGAAGAGACAGTTCCAGCAGATTATGCTCCTGCGGAAACCTGGTTAGTCATTCGGCAAGAAGATGATTGTCTAGTGGGAATGAGCAATTTACGCTTTGAATTAAACAATGCGTATTTGCAACAGTTCGGTGGGCATATTGGCTACTCTGTCAGACCCAGTGAGCGAAAAAAAGGTTATGGAAAAATGATTTTGCACCAAACCCTCCAACAAGCCAAATTACAAGAAATTACCAAGGTACTCGTAACTTGTAATGATAATAATATTGGTTCGGCAAAAATTATTGAAGAAAATCAAGGAATATTGGAGAAAAAAGTGGTGGATACCTCAGATCAACTAGTAGTCAGACGCTATTGGATTACGCTATAAAAAGACAATTTCGATTGTCTTTTTTTTATTTATGTGATCGTTTCTACGACATATTCATGAAATTTTCATTTTTTATTTAAAAAAAACCAAATTTTTTGTATACTCCTAGACTATATTGATTAGGTATTCTATACTATACTAGACTATTATTGTGGTCAAAGAGGGAAATTGATTATGAGATAGATAATTAAATATTTAGATAGGTGGATTTATATGTGCGGAATCGTTGGTTTTGTGACGAGCAAATACTCAATAGAAGAAAAAAAAGAACAAATTAACCAAATGATGGATCGAATTATCCATCGTGGACCAGACAGTTCTGGTGAATTTGTAGACAAACACGTAGCGCTGGGTTTTAGACGTTTAAGTATCATTGATTTAAAAAGTGGCGATCAACCTATTTTTAATGAAGACCGAACAAAAGCGATTATTTTTAACGGGGAAATCTATAACTTCCAAGAATTAAGAAAAGAATTAGAAGCAAAAGGACATATTTTTACAACAAAAGCAGATACTGAAGTAATTTTACATGGATATGAAGAATATGGGACAGATATCGTTAAAAAATTACGTGGGATGTTTGCTTTTGCCATTTGGGACCGTGAAAAACAAGAATTATTTGGTGCAAGAGATCATTTTGGAATCAAACCGTATTACTACTATCAAGGAAATGATACATTTATGTTTGGTTCTGAAATTAAGAGTTTCTTAGATCATCCTGATTTTGTGAAAGAAGTCAATCCAAGAGCTTTAAAACCTTACATGACTTTCCAATATTCAGCAATTGACGAAACATTCTTTAAAAATGTGTATCGTATTCCAGAAGGTCATTATTTCTTTGTACGTAATGGCGAATTAGAAATGACACAATACTGGGATGCGCAATTCTCAGAAGAAGACATGTCATTAGAGCAAGCGATTGACTTAATTGATGAAGCTGTACAAGAATCTGTTGCGGCACATTCAATCAGTGATGTAAAATTGGGTACATTCTTATCAAGTGGGGTCGATTCAAGTTTTGTGACGTCTGTAAGTAAACCAAATTACACATTCTCTATTGGTTTTGGCGATAAAAGTTACAATGAATCGCATGAAGCGAAAAAATTAACAGAACGTTTAGGTCTACGTAATTTTTCAAAATTGGTAACTAGTGAAGAAGCTTTTGAGGCTTTCCCAAATATTCAATATCATTTGGATGAACCAGCATCAAATCCTTCATGTGTTCCATTGTACTTTTTAGCAAAACTAGCACGTGAACAAGTTACAGTCGTTCTTTCAGGAGAAGGCGCGGATGAATTGTTTGCAGGTTATACGGATTATGGTTTTGCGACAAAAGCCAAATCAGTACGTGTCTTTGCTGAAAAATTGAAACAATTACCAAAAAAATCACGCTATCGTTTAGCGCGTACCATTAAAAAGATGCCGAACTTCAAAGGGAGTTTACATTTATACAAATCTTTAGCACCCGCAGAAGAATTCTTTATCGGACAAGCATTTGTGTTTGAAGAAACAGAAGCAGATGTCTATTTACAACCTAAATTCCGTAAGAGCGAAACTGTCCGTGAAATTGCGCAAAGACAATATGATAAAGTGCCAGATTTACCAGAAGTGAAGAAAATGCAATATTTAGATATTCATCAATGGATGCCAAAAGATATTTTGCTAAAAGCAGATAAAATGACAATGGCACATTCACTAGAAGCGCGTACGCCGTTATTAGATATTCGTATGATGGAATTAGCAGAACGTATTCCAGTGAAATATCTATTAAATGCTGAAAATACGAAATATGCGTTTAGAAAAGCGGCAAACCGCCATTTACCAGATGAGTGGGCTGACCGTGAAAAACTAGGTTTCCCTGTACCAATTAAAGATTGGTTACATGAAGAAAAATTCTATAAAGAAGTGCGTGGCGTATTTGAAGCAGACTTTGTTCCTGAATTTTTTGATCAAGAAAAAATTCTTGATATGTTAGATAAAAATTATACGCAGGAAATTGATGCACGTCGTAAAATTTGGACAATTTATTCTTTCTTAGTCTGGTACAAAGTGTATTTTATCGACGAAAAATAAGAAAGAGATTGCCTTGTATTTCTTGATTTGTGTTACACTGATGAAGATATTATGCTGATTGTAAATACAATCGACGAAATCACAGCGATAAACAACATGAATCAGCTTGGGAAATTTTAAAGTATCTAATTCAAGAATGAATGAACGAAAGAATGTGATTTTAACAGTGAACGAAAAGATTAAGGAACAATTTCAACCTATTTTATTAGGTAGCGATATCAATGTTTATGGGATGGCGCGTTCCTTCTATGAAGAGTATGGAATTGTCTCAGAGGCCCATAGTGCTGCTTTCCTTTCTGCAACAAAGTACAGTAAAATCGTAAACGTACATGCGCACCAAGGTTTCAGTGAACCAGAAGGATTTATTAAAACAATGCGAGAATTAATGAAGCAATATGCCAACGATTCACGTAAGTTGTTATTAGTTCCTTGTGGGGATGTCTACACAGAGTTAGTAACTCATTATAAAGATGAATTATCACAACGTTTTATTTGTCCAACAGTAGACGCGAAAACGCAAGAAGTGTTATCAAATAAAGTTTCTTTTTATGAAACGTGTGAAAAATATGATTTACCATATCCTAAAACATTAATTATTACAAAAGAACTTTTCCACGAAACGCCATCAGTGGAATTACCTTTTGAATTTCCAGTGGCGTTAAAACCAGCTAACAGTGTTGAATATTTAGATGTTGATTTTGAAGGACGTAAAAAAGCTTTTATTATTGGCGATCAAAAAGAGCTTGATGACGTACTTGCGAAAATTTATCACGCAGGCTATACATCTGAAATGATTTGCCAAGACTTTATTCCTGGTGACGATTCTCGGATGCGTGTGTTAAATGCTTATGTTGACCAACAGCATAATGTACGTATGATGTGTTTAGGACATCCTTTATTGGAAGATCCTACACCACAATCAGTTGGGAACTATGTAGCGATTATGCCAGATTACAATGAAGAAATCTGCAAAAAAATCAAATCTTTCTTAGAAGAAATTAAGTATTCTGGTTTTGCAAATTTTGATATGAAATATGACGAGCGTGATGGCGAATATAAATTATTTGAAATTAATTTACGTCAAGGTCGTAGTAGTTTCTTTGTTACACTGGGTGGCTATAATTTAGCGAAGTATTTAGTAGAAGATTATATTCTAGAAACGCCATTTACTGAAACAGTTTACGGTAAAGGCGACAAGTTATGGATTGGTGTGCCAAAACGTATCTTGAAAAAATACATTACTGACGGTCCAGATAAAGACGAAGCAATGAACTATTTAAAAAATAAACAATATGGTTCAACCATTTTTTATAAAGAAGACATGAGTATCAAGCGTTACTTACTTGTACAACATATATTCTACTCGTATTATGGACGATACAAAGAATACTTTAGAAAGAAATAGATGTGTATGAAAAACTTTTTTGCAATTTTAGGTGGGATGGGGACATTAGCAACTGAAAGCTTTGTCCACGTGCTGAATGAGCGTACGCCCAATCATTCAGATCAAGATTATTTGAACTATGTATTGATTAATCATGCAACAGTCCCTGATCGAACAGCTTTTATTTTAGGGAAATCTGAAAAGAGTCCAGTTGCTGCTTTAAAAGAAGATATTCGTCAATATTCGACTTTAGAGCCACGTTTTTTTGTGTTGACTTGTAATACAGCGCATCATTTTTATGATGAGTTGGTAGAGACCACAACGACGCCATTATTGCATATGCCACGTCTAGCTGTTCAAGCGGTATTAAAGAAATTTGCTGATTTAGAGCGTCCAATTCGTGTGGGTGTCTTGGCAACAGAAGGAACAATTCAATCAAAAGTCTACGAAAATGAATTGAATTCATATACGAACATTGAGACCATTATTCCTAATCAAGAAATCCAACAACAAGTGACTCACTTGATTTATCGTGATATTAAAGAGCGTAACTTTTTAAATCAAGAATTGTATTTTTCTATTTTAGATCAAATGATTCGTGAGCAACAATGTGATGTCGTCTTGTTAGGATGTACAGAGCTTTCTTTAATGCAAGAGTCTACAAAAAATGCTGCTTATTCAGTGATTGATGCCCAATCTGAATTAGTAGATGAAACCATTCGTTTAGCTTTAGAATATCGTCAAGCAGATAGTTAATCAACTGTCTGCTTTTTTTATATTTAATTGTGAAAAAAGTACTAAAATGTATTGCCTTTTATATCAATGCCATTTATATTTTATTAGTGAATAAATAAACAAAAGGAGTAGGGATATGAAAAAGATAATAAAAATTGTTGGGATTGTTTTTGTTTATATTGTGATTTTTGTATCAATGTCTGCTTGTGGTAATAATCAAGCGGTAGAAGAACAAGGCACATACCAAGCAGGAACATTTGAAGGGCGTGGCGAAGGGAAAAATGGACCGATTGTCGTGGAAGTTACTTTTAGTCCAGAGAAAATTGAAAAAATTGAAGTTGTCGAACATCATGAAACAGAAGGATTGAGTGATAAATCTATTCAAGAAATTCCTGAGTCTGTGGTGGCCTATCAATCATTGGGAGTAGATACGGTCAGTGGTGCTTCGTTAACCAATGATGCGGTATTAACAGCTATTAGTGAAGCCATTGAAAAAGCTGGTGGTGATGTCGATGCTTTGAAAGCAGTTGTTGTGGAAAAAGAGCAATCAGATGAAGTCATTGAATTGACTTCCGATGTGGCGATTGTTGGAGGAGGTGCAGCCGGAATGTCTGCTGCCTTGCGTGCTGACGAATTGGGATTAAAAACGGTGTTATTTGAAAAAATGAGTTACTTAGGTGGTGCTATTTCCATTAGTGGCGGTAATCAAGTAGTTATGGGGTCAAAACTTCAAGAACAAGCAGGTGTCAAAGATGATAGCGTGACGAGTATGGTTGCTGATTTTATGAAAAATGGAGATGAAAAAAATGTTCCTGAATTATTGACACTCTATGCAGAAAACGTTGGTGAAACGACTGATTGGTTGCATGAATATGTGGGCATTCAATATGATACTGATTTACACAAATTGGCAGAATATAGTCATGATCGTGAGTTAGCTTATACGGATGGTGGACCAGGATTTGCAAAAACAGCCCGTGAGAAAATTGCGGAAACCAAAATAGAGGTGCATTTAGATACTCAAGTGAAGCAATTAACTGTTGATGATAAAGGAGTCATTACTGGTTTTGAGGCGCAAGCAATTGATGGAACGACGTATCATGTACAAGCTAAAGCGGTCATCATGGCGTCTGGTGGTTATGGCAATAACAAAGAATTATTGTCTGATAATTTGAAGAATGTTTTGTATTATGGGCCTGAATCATCTACGGGTGACGGAATTATTTTAACGGAAAAAGAAGAAATTGATGCAGCAACTCGTTTAATGGAATATGGAAAAACCTATCCTAATGGTGTAGAAATTTCAGAAGGGAAAGCGAAATCAACGATTGCTGGTAATATTGTTGTATTTAAACAAAATGCTATTTTAGTCAATGCACAAGGAAAACGTGTTGTTAATGAACGTGCAAGTAACCGTGAGATTCTAGAAGTTGAGTTAGCTCAACCAGAACAAATGCTGTATTTATTAATGGATCAAGAAGCGTTTGATTTATTTAAACCGGCTGTTGCGGAATCAGGCATCAGTGAAAGCGATATTGATAAATGGTTAGCCAACAATGGTTCTACAACGCCGTATTTCTTTTATGGAGAGACACTTGAGTCACTTGCAGAAGTTGCGGGCATTGAACCAGCTGTTCTAACAGAAACAATTGCTACGTATAATGGTTATGTCACAGCCAAAGAAGATCAAGAATTCCAACGGCCTGTTGAATTTATGCCAAAAAAAATAGGTGACGGACCATATTATTTGATTGAACAAAAACCACGTTTTGCAACAACAATGGGTGGTTTGGTTGCAAATGACCAGTTACAGGTACTAAATAAACAAGGAAAAGTGATTCCCGGATTATATGCTGCTGGTGAAATTGTCGGTGGTGTGATGGGCGATGATTCACCATCTGGAGCAAATAATGCTTGGGCATTGACTTCAGGGAAATTAGCGTCTGAATCTTTATCAGAAGAAATTAAATAAACAAAACAACGCATCAGAATGCGGTCATAAATATGGCAAGAAATCACTCGAGATAAGAAAGAGAATGGACGTGTCCTAGGGGATAGTTTGGTCAATAAGAGACACCGCTGTGAGTAAAGAAATACGCTCGCAAGTATGCTCTATTCCCAAGAATCTCGTGACTTCAGCCATGAGAGGTTCAAGGGAAACTTAATGCTGAAACGAGCATATGACGTAGTAAACGTAACTGATGGCAAACGAATTCTAGTGGATAGAATTTGGCCGAGAGGGGTAAAGAAACGCTACAATTGGATTTGTGGGCGAAGCAACTTGCACCGACTAAAGCGTTACGTTAGGCATTTAATCACGAGCCTGAAAAATTTTCGTGGTTTACAGAACAATATCAAAAAGAATTGCAGCAAAATCCTGCTACGCCAGAATTTGTGTTCACTGTTAAGCAGTGGTTAGAAACAGCAAATGTTACCTTGGTTTATAGTGCAAAAGATCCCTTATTTAATCAAGCACAAGTCTTGCAGAAATTCTTACAAGAACAGCTTAAAACGTAGTATAATGAATGTACGTTTATGAAGGAGGAATTAGTATGCCATTTGTCCATATTGAATTGTTAGAAGGAAGAACACCTGAACAACTTGAAGCAATGATGAAAGAAGTAACTGATGCTGTGCATAAAACTAGCGGAGCACCGAAAGAAAATATTCATGTAATTATTAATGAAATGAAAAAAGGTACTTACGGAAACAACGGCGCTTGGAAATAATTTTGTTTCTTACTTGCAATTTTCTGTAAGAAGTGGTTAAATAAGACCATAATTGATTGATGAGAAAGACAACTGCACTTGAGAGTCTTCAACAAGAGAGGAAAAGCTAGGCTGAAACTTTTCTAGAAGAAAACCAAGGAATGACCACTTTCGAAACCTTTGTTGAAACAAAGGCGGTCGTCCCGTTATCACGTTTGAGGAACACATATATTTATTGTGTTCAAAATTAGGTGGAACCACGAGAGTATTCGTCCTAGTATCGCATAGCGATGCTAGGACTTTTTTTGTTGCAAGTCATCTTTTAAAGATGAAACAGGAACTTGTAATGTGGTTGGATTTCTTATCAATTAGTAATTGAAGGAGGAAATAGCATGTTAAAAATCACTTTTCCAGATGGCGCTGTCAAAGAATTTGAATCTGGAATTACAACAAAAGAAATTGCTGAAAGTATTTCTAAAAGTTTAGCTAAAAAAGCATTAGCAGGAAAATTCAACGGAGAATTAATTGACTTAGATCGTGCCATTGAAGAAGACGGGGCAATCGAAATCGTTACACCTGATCATGAAGAAGCTTTAGCTTTATTGCGTCATTCAACTGCACATTTAATGGCAAATGCGATGCGTCGTTTGTACCCAAGTATCCATTTTGGTGTTGGTCCAGCCATTGATTCTGGTTTCTATTACGACACTGATAATGGTGAGCAACCAGTAACAGCAGAAGATTTACCAGCAATTGAAGCAGAAATGATGAAAATTGTAAAAGAAAACAATCCAATTACTCGCCGTGTACTAACAAAAGAAGAAGCACTAGAATTGTTTGCGGGCGATCCTTATAAAGAAGAATTGATCAATGAATTACCAGCAGATGAAGTTATTACTGCGTATGAACAAGGGGATTTTGTCGATTTATGTCGTGGCCCGCACGTACCATCAACTGGTCGCATTCAAATCTTTAAATTACTTTCAGTTGCTGGGGCATACTGGCGTGGCAATTCCGATAACCACATGATGCAACGTGTGTACGGAACAGCTTTCTTTGATAAAAAAGACTTGAAAGAATTTATCCGTATGCGTGAAGAAGCCAAAGAACGTGACCATCGTAAATTAGGAAAAGAATTGGACTTATTTATGTTATCACCTGAAGTTGGTTCTGGTTTACCATTCTGGTTACCAAAAGGTGCTACGATCCGTCGCACAATTGAACGTTATATTACTGATAAAGAGATTAGCTTAGGTTATCAACATGTCTACACACCAGTTATGGCGAATGTAGAATTCTACAAACGTTCAGGACATTGGGATCATTACCATGAAGATATGTTCCCACCAATGGATATGGGTGATGGTGAAATGTTAGTCTTACGCCCAATGAACTGCCCACATCATATGATGGTTTATAAAAATGATATTCATTCTTATCGTGAGTTACCAATTCGTATTGCTGAATTAGGAATGATGCATCGTTATGAAAAATCTGGTGCATTATCAGGTTTACAACGTGTACGTGAAATGACCTTGAATGATGGACATACATTTGTTCGTCCAGATCAAATTAAAGATGAATTCAAGCGTACATTGGATTTGATGACTTCGGTTTATGCAGATTTCAATTTAACTGATTATCGTTTCCGTTTAAGTTATCGTGATCCAAAAAATACTGAAAAATACTTTGACGATGATGATATGTGGAACCACGCACAAGCAGTGTTGAAAGAAGCAATGGATGAATTAGAATTAGATTACTTTGAAGCAGAAGGTGAAGCGGCCTTTTACGGACCTAAACTTGATGTGCAAGTAAAAACTGCGTTAGGAATGGAAGAAACATTATCAACAATTCAATTAGACTTTTTATTACCAGAACGTTTTGATTTAACATACGTGGGTGAAGATGGTGAAAATACACATCGCCCAGTAGTTATTCACCGTGGTATTGTATCAACAATGGAACGTTTCGTTGCATATTTAACAGAAATGTACAAAGGCGCTTTCCCAACTTGGTTAGCACCAATTCAAGCAACAATTATTCCTGTATCTGTTGAAGCACACAGTGATTATGCGTATGAAGTGAAAGAAATGTTACAAACAAAAGGAATCCGTGTTGAAGTCGATGATCGTAATGAAAAAATGGGGTACAAGATTCGTGCCTCACAAACACAAAAAATTCCTTACCAAATCGTTGTCGGTGACCAAGAAATGAACGATGGCACTGTCAATATCCGTCGCTACGGTAGCAAAGAAACAGCTGTTCAACTATTACCAGAATTTGTTGAAGCAATTGTTGCTGATGTGAATAATTTTAGTCGTCAATAAAAGAAAAAGGGAGAAAAGCACATTTGCTTTTCTCCTTATTTTTTATGTGTGGCTAAATAAGTGGTCAATGTCACATCAATTGTCGATAATAAGTCAGTCATTTTTTCTTTAGGATAAGCAAAATCTGTTTCTGCCCATTGACGAATCACCGCAAAGCAACCTTATAAATGATATTGCGCTAAATAATTTAATTCTTCGGATACATCCGTCGTATTTAAAGCGATGCACCAACTTTTTAAGCAGGTATTTTTAAAAAGTAAAGTTAAACGGTCAAAAAAGCTATGTGTGACATGATTGCTAAACAACATTTTACAAAAATGTTTGTTTTCAGCAATGTAGTCAAATAAGATTTGGTAATAGATGGTAAAGTCCAATGAAAAATTCGTTTCGATTAATTCAGTTAATTCTGAAATCACCATATTTTCCATTTCTTCATATAAATCGTAAATATCTGCATAATGTGCATAAAAAGTGGAGCGATGCACATCGGCTTTGTTGGTTAACTCTTTGATGGTGATATGATGTACTCCTTTTTCACTAACTAATGTCGCAAGGCTATCTTGTAAAAGTTTTTTCGATTTTCTTACGCGACGATCATTTTGAGTAGCTGACATAAATTTTTCTCCTTAATCCGACAATAGACGTCTCGAATGTCGGCTAACCGACATTTCATCGTTGTATTGACCATTGTAGGTAATTATACGGTCATATTACAATAGAGAAAGGTGATTTTTATCGAGTAGATTATGCAGCGGATTATAAGCTAGATGAGGTTTTAGCACATGGAGTACGCGATGTGCGAGAATTAGAATCACTAGTGTCAGAACAAATTTTCTTTGGTTATCCTATTAAAACCAATGAAAATTTGTTCGGTTGTAGCGCCTTTGCTGTGGAAATACCTGATGGGAAACAACTTGTCGGACGTAATTTTGATTACGCAAAAGCAGGATCGTTACTGATTTATACGGCTCCTAAAAAAGGGCTATCGTGCGTATTCAATGGTGAATTTAGCACATTTAGGTGTTTCAAAAGAAGAAGGAACGATGCCAGAAACACTGATCGGGAAATTCTCCATTTTAGCAGTACCTTATGGAAGCGTTGATGGTGTAAATGAAAAAGGATTACGTGTTTCTGTACTAGAGTTACAAACGGAACCAACGAACCAAGAGACGGGAAAACAGCTATTATCACTACCGTTGCTGTACGAATGTTACTGGATAAAGCAGCTACTACTAAAGAAGCGATTGCTTTATTAGAAAAATACGACATGCATTCTTCGTCTGGAGTGGCCTATCACTTTTTTATCACCGATGTTTCAGGAGAAATCGTCATTGTCGACTGGGCTAATCAACAAATGAATGTGGTAGATACGAAAATGGCAACCAATTTCCAACTATCTCAAGGAAAAGATTATCAAGTAGGCATCGGTCATGATCGTTACGATAGTCTAAAAGCCACACTCCAAGAAAAAAATGGGGTTATGTCAGAAGAAGATGCCATGAATTTGTTAGAAAAAGTAAAAATCGAATGGAATGGCACTTGGGCGACAGAATGGTCAGTTGTCTATAATCTCGATGATTTTTCTGTCGCGATTAGTAATGATATGAATTACGAAAAGGTTCATCATTTTCCAAAAACAGAAGCGAAAACGAACGGACAATAATGAAATAAAACTAATTTTATTTAAAAATTTGCTTATTTTCTTACCAATTTGTTTGTTTCATTGTATACTAAATTGAAACGAATAAAGGAGAGAAGTTATGCAAAACAACCGTCTTCTTGGACGCGAGCGTTCAGTCTTATTAGTCTTAGTTCTAATTTTTATCACGTGTGGTATTTATTTCTTTGTCTGGATGTATCAAACAACGAAAGAATTGACAGAATATACGGAAGATTATCGTTTGAATCCAGCTTTAGCGTTAGTTTTTACATTTTTAACATGTGGTTTTTATACGCTGTATTGGTGGTATCGTATCAATGATTTGATGATGACAGCACAACATGAAACAGGGTATCAAGTGATAGCAGACAATAAATGGTTATTCATTTTATTTACCATTTTTGGGATTAGTTTTATCAACGTGGCGATTTTACAATCCGATTTAAACCGACTATGGGAGCGCGCCGCCTTAGCTGAAGAACCAGAAATTGCTGAAGCACCATTTAAAACGGATGATGACGAATGGACCGATTATTAATCTGTCCCTTTAAATGGATCACAGGGCTACCTTGTCCGGGATGTGGCATGACACGTGCTTGTCTTCATTTTCTATCAGGAAATATAGAAGAAGCATTTTATTATCACCCATTATTTTGGTTAGTGCCGATTGTTTTTGGTGTGGTCCTTTTTCAAAAGTATCCTTTGGTAGCTAAAATCTATCGTTTACCGTTCTTTTGGCGGAGTGCATTGTTTTTAATTATTGGTGTGTACGTCTATCGAATGGCTGCATTTTTCCCAACACAAGTACCGATGGATTTTGACACGCGGGCATGGCTTCCAAGACTTTTTGCGTTATGGTGGTAGGAAACACGCTGACGCGCGAAGCTTGAATTTATGCCAAAGTTATGTTATATTCATAAATGTAATGATAGTAGAGGTGAGTGAGGGCGAGTTTTTCCCTCACTCTTTTTATGGAATGAACTAAGTTTCATTCATTGAGATAAAGGAGGCGATAAATTTTGAGTACTGTGGTGGAAACTGTAACCGAGTTAGTAACCCCTATTTTAGAGGAACAAAATTTTGAGTTAGTAGAAGTAGAATTTTTGAAAGAAGGCAAGAATTGGTTTCTTCGTGTCTTTATTGATAAAGAAGGTGGCATTGATATTGAAGAATGTGCCTTTGTCAGTGAGCATTTAAGTGAAAAACTAGATAGCATTGATCCGGATCCGATTCCTCAAGCATACTTTTTAGAAGTCTCTTCTCCAGGAGCAGAACGCCCGTTGAAGAAAGAAGCAGATTATCAAAGAGCATTGGGTGAATATATTCATGTATCTCTTTATCAACCACTAGATGGAGAAAAGCAATATGAAGGATTTTTACAATCTTATGATGATGCGGAACTTGTTCTAAAAATTAGAATTAAAACAAGAGAAAAAGAAATTACTGTTGATCGCAAAAATATTGCGAAAGCTCGTCTAGCTATTCAATTTTAAACACGGAGGAATCAAAGACAATGAGTAAAGAAATGTTGAACGCATTAGATGCTTTAGAAGCTGAAAAAGGAGTTTCTAAAGAGATCGTTATTGAAGCATTAGAAGCAGCATTAATTTCTGCTTACAAACGTCATTACGGACAATCACAAAATGTAGAAGTGGAATTCGACCAGAAAAAAGGCAACATCCACGTCTATGCGGTCAAAGAAGTTTCTGAAGAAGTTATGGACTCTCAATTAGAAGTCTCTTTAAAAGAAGCCATCACAATCAACCCTGCTTACGAAATCGGTGACAGAATCCGTTTTGAAGTTACACCAAAAGACTTCGGACGTATTGCCGCACAAACAGCAAAACAAGTTATTTTACAACGTGTACGTGAAGCGGAACGTAACATTATTTATAATGAATTCAGCGCATATGAAAAAGACATTATGCAAGGAATCGTTGAACGTCAAGACAACCGTTACATTTATGTGAACCTTGGCAAAATCGAAGCTGTTTTATCAAAACAAGATCAAATGGTCAACGAATTTTATCAACCACATGATCGCATTAAAGTGTATGTTTCACGTGTTGAAAATACATCAAAAGGTCCACAAGTCTTTGTAAGTCGTAGTCATCCAGATTTATTACGTCGTTTATTTGAACAAGAAGTGCCAGAAGTGTATGATGGTATTGTAGAGATTGTTAGCATTGCTCGTGAAGCAGGCGACCGTTCAAAAATTGCGGTTCGTTCACATGATGCAAACATTGATCCAGTTGGAACCTGTGTTGGACCAAAAGGACAACGTGTTCAAGCGCTTGTTAATGAGTTAAAAGGCGAAAATATGGATATCGTGGAATGGAATGAAGACCCGGCAGTCTTTATTGCAAATGCATTAAACCCAGCAGAAGTTAGCGATGTTATTTTTGATGCAACAAATCCAAAAGCATGTACGGTAGTTGTACCAGACTATCAATTATCATTAGCGATTGGTAAACGCGGACAAAATGCTCGTTTAGCTGCAAAATTGACTGGTTATAAAATTGATATTAAATCAGAATCAGACATGAAAGATTTCTACGCACAACTAGATAACGATGGAATTGTGGAAGAAATTGATGCAACTATTGATGAAGCGGAAACTATTTTAAATGATGAAGCAACATCAGTAGACGAATAATATCTGGAGGGATTCTAATGAAAAAAAGAAAAATTCCTTTGAGAAAATCAGTTGTATCGGGTGAGATGTTTCCCAAAAAAGATTTGTTACGAATTGCCCGCTCAAAAGAAGGCGAAGTTTCAATTGATCCAACAGGTAAAAAACCGGGTCGTGGTGCATATATTGCCATCGAACCAAGTGAAGCACAACTTGCATGGGATAAACGCATTTTAGACCGTGTATTAGAAGCAAAACTAACGGATGAATTTTACCAAGAATTATTAGAGTATGTCACACATCAAAAAGCGCGTCGAGAGTTGTTTGGCAATGAATAAACAAAAAGCGCTCAATATGTTAGGACTAGCAATGCGTGCTGGTAAACTGGTAACCGGTGAAGAAATGACGATTAAAGATGTTAAATCGCAAAAAGCGAAACTCGTTTTAATCGCTCATGACGCTGGTAAGAATACACAGAAGAAAGTAAAGGACAAAAGTTCTTTTTATCAAGTTCCTTGTCTTGACCATTTCGACTCAAATGAACTGAGCCAAGCCATCGGTAAAGACCGAATGGTGGTTGGCATTCTGGATAGTGGATTTGCCAAGAGAATTGAGGAATTAATATTAGGTTAGGAAGGTGATTGCATGGGGAATAAAAGAGTATACGAACTTGCAAAAGAAATTAACAAATCAAGTAAAGAGATTGTCGATAAAGCACAATCACTAGGCTTTGACGTGAAAAATCACATGGGAGTAATCTCAGATAGTGAGGAGAAAAAATTGCGTCAAACATTAGGCGGAGGTGCAGCGCGATCAAATAAACCAGCATCCCAAAAACCAGGAAACCAACAAAATAACGCACAAGGCGAGAAGAAATTCCAATCGCAAAGAAATAATCCTAACTTCCAAAACCGTCAAAATCAAAGTGGGAATCAAAATCAAAACCGTTCAAACAATCAAGGACAACGCGGTCAAAACAATCAAAATCGTCCAAATCAAGGACAACAAAATAATCAAAATCGTCCAAATCAAAATCAAGGACAAGCAACAAGTCAAAACCGTCCAGCACAAGGGCAAAGCAATAATCAAAACCAAAACCGCTCAAACACTGGTCAAGGTCAAAACAACAACCAAAATCGTAACCGTAACAACAATTTCAATAATCGTAACAATTTTGGTGGGAATCAAAACCGTAACAAATTTAACAAAAAAGGCAAAAAAGGGAAACAACATCCACAATCGAATAAACCTGCTGTACCAGCACGTAAGTTCCGTGAATTACCAGAAGTATTAGAATATACAGACGGTATGAACGTAGCGGATATCGCGAAAAAAATCTATCGTGAACCAGCTGAAATCATCAAAAAACTCTTTATGATGGGTGTGATGGTTAACCAAAACCAACCATTAGATAAAGAAACAATTGAGTTATTAGCGACAGATTATGGAATTGATCCACAAGAAAAAGTTCAAGTGGATATTGCAGATATTGATAAATTCTTTGAACCAGAAGAGTTGAAAGAAGAAAATCTAGTTTCTCGTCCACCAGTTGTAACAATCATGGGACACGTTGACCATGGGAAAACAACCTTGCTTGATACTTTACGTCATTCACGTGTAAGTGTGACAAGTGGGGAAGCGGGCGGTATCACGCAACATATCGGGGCTTACCAAATCGATATCGATGGTAAACCAATTACTTTCTTGGATACTCCAGGACATGCGGCGTTTACAAGTATGCGTGCGCGTGGTGCAAGTATCACCGATATTACAATTTTAGTAGTAGCAGCGGATGATGGTGTTATGCCTCAAACAATTGAAGCGATTAACCATGCGAAAGCAGCGAAAGTGCCAATTATTGTAGCGGTCAATAAAATTGATAAACCAGCAGCAAATCCTCAACATGTGATGCAAGAATTAAGTGAATATGAATTAATTCCTGAATCATGGGGTGGCGATACTATTTTTGTTGAAATTTCAGCGAAATTTGGACAAAACATTGAAGAATTGCTAGAAATGATTTTATTAGTTGCTGAAGTGGAAGATTTGAAAGCAGATCCGACACAAAATGCAATTGGTACAGTGATTGAAGCTCGTTTAGATAAAGGCAAAGGCCCAGTAGCGACATTATTAGTACAACAAGGAACACTACATGTTGGTGATCCAATCGTAGTTGGTAATACGTATGGTCGTGTGCGTGTGATGACGAATGACTTAGGTCGTCGTGATAAAACCGCTGGCCCAGCGACTCCAGTTGAAATTACAGGATTAAATGATGTACCTCAAGCAGGTGACCGTTTTGTTGTCTTTGAAGATGAGAAAACAGCTCGTGCAGCCGGTGAAGAACGTGCGAAACGTGCATTAGTGGAACAACGTGCATCAAGTTCTCGTGTCACATTAGACAATTTATTTGAAAGCCTAAAAGAAGGCGAATTAAAAGACGTTAATGTTATTATTAAAGCTGATGTTCAAGGTTCTGCCGAAGCTTTAGCTGCTTCATTGAAGAAAATTGATGTGGAAGGCGTTCGTGTAAATATCGTCCATTCAGCAGTAGGTGCGGTGAATGAAAGTGATGTCACTTTAGCTGCAGCAAGTAATGCGATTATCATTGGATTTAATGTACGTCCAACACCACAAGCGAAACAACAAGCTGATGCGGAATCTGTAGACATTCGCTTACACCGTATTATTTACAAAGCAATTGAAGAAATTGAAACAGCGATGAAAGGAATGCTTGATCCTGAATTTGAAGAAAAAATTACAGGTCAAATGGTTGTTCGTGAAACGTATAAAGTTTCTAAAATTGGTACAATTGCTGGTTGTTACGTAACAGAAGGCTTTATCCGTCGTGATAGTGGCGTTCGTGTTATCCGTGATAATATCGTTATCTATGAAGGTGAATTAGCTAGCTTGAAACGCTTCAAAGATGACGCAAAAGAAGTGAAATTAGGCTTTGAATGTGGTGCGATGATTGATAAATTCAACGACATCAAAGTAGATGACGTAATCGAAGGATTCGTTATGGAAGAAATCAAAGCAAAATAATTACGTTAGAAAATAGGAGGTCTTCACATGGCCAATTATCGTGATCGTAGAGTTGCGCAAGAGATTTTGAAAGAAGTCAATCAAATCTTGCGAAGAAAAGTTCGTGATCCTCGTGTCCAAGATGTGACTATTACAGATGTACATGTGACCGGAGATTTACAACAAGCAACCGTGTATTACAGCATTTTATCTGATTTAGCTTCAGATAAACAAAAAGCGCAACGTGGGTTAGAAAAAGCTACTGGTTTAATTCGTCGTGAATTAGGTCATGAATTATCGCTTTATAAAACCCCTGAATTAATCTTTGAATTAGATGAATCTGTCGTATATGGCAACAAAATCGATGAAATGATTCGTAATTTAAACAAAGACTAAACGAGACGGAGACGAGACGACAGTGTTTCGTCTCCGTTTTTTGTTTTCGGAAATTCCATCATGCGCAAGAGAAGGCCAATATGTTATAATAATTGAGGTCAAAAAATAAATTGAGGTGTATCCATGAACGGCATTTTACCACTATGGAAAGAACGCGGCATGACGAGTCATGACTGTGTATTCAAATTAAGAAAAATCTTACATACTAAAAAAGTAGGGCATGGCGGAACGTTAGATCCAGATGTTGATGGTGTGCTACCAATTTGTATTGGAAAAGGAACGAAAGTCATTGAATTTCTTAGTGAATCAGGAAAAGTCTATGAAGGAGAAATTACTTTAGGGTTTAGTACGACCACAGAAGATGTTTCGGGTGAAATTGTGGAACAGCAAGCAATTAATACTCCTTTTTCTACTGAACAAATTGATCAAGCAATGCAACAATTGACGGGAGAAATTACGCAAATTCCACCGATGTACTCAGCTGTCAAAGTGAATGGGAAACGATTGTATGAGTATGCACGAAACGGTGAGACTGTAGAACGTCCACAGCGTAAAGCACAAATTGATGTGTTTGAACGAATGACAGAACCCATCTGGAATAACGAAACGAAAACACAATCGTGGCGTTTTCGTGTGGTTTGTGGCAAAGGTACTTACGTCCGCACGTTAGCAGTCGATACTGGCAAAACATTAGGTGTGCCAGCACATATGTCGGATTTAACTCGCACCGCTAGTGGCGGTTTTACCAAAGAGCAAGCAGTAACTTTGGCGCAAGTCGCAGAAGCAATGGAAAAGAATGAACTGGGACAAATTTTATTGCCAATTGAATTTGGAGTAAAAGATTTTCCACGCGTTGATATTACTGAAGTTTTATGGAAAAAGGTCAAAAATGGGATGCGTTTGCCTTATGAAGAATTTGGTTTCACGCAAATGCCTACCACAGCTTTTGCTGTCTTTTACCAAGAAAAAGTCGTTTGTTTATATCAACCACATGAACGACAAAAAGGGATTGTCAAACCTTTAAAAGTATTACAAACAGAGTGAGGAGAAAAAATAGAATGAAAGTAATTGAAATTCGTCATCCTTATGAAAAAACAATGATTCCAACAGATGACGTTGTCTTAGTGATGGGCTTTTTTGATGGTGTGCACCGTGGGCATCAAAAAGTGATTCAAGAGGGAAAAAAGATTGCTGATGAAAAAGGATTGAAATTAGCAGTTATGACCTTTAATCAACATCCATCCATTGTGTTCCAAAAAGTCCAACCTGAATTAATGCGTTACTTAACAAGTTTAGAACAAAAGAAACAGTTGATGGAAGAACAAGGTGTTGATTATTTATATATCGTGGAATTTACATCGGCTTTTGCAAGTTTGAAACCACAAGATTTTGTTGATCAGTATATGGTTGAATTAAATGCAGCTTATGTTGTGGCGGGCTTTGATTACACCTATGGACCCAAAGATGTAGCAAATATGGCTTGTTTAGCAGAGTATGCTAAAGGACGTTTTGATATTTTAACAGTTCCTAAAGAAAGTTTAGAAGAACGTAAAATTAGTTCAACGCGTATTCGCGAAGATTTAGATGCTGGTCGTATGGAAGAAGTGACGGAATTGTTAGGGTATATCTATGAAATCGATGGGACTGTTGTTCATGGTGATGCTCGTGGACGTACGCTAGGTTTTCCAACTGCCAATATCAAAACAAAGAGTACCACTCGTTTACCCAAAGAGGGTGTGTATGTCACAGAAATAAAAGTTGGCGATAAATGGTACCCATCGATGGGATCAATTGGTCATAACGATACCTTTGAAAAAGGACGTCAATTGACAGTCGAAGTCTATATTTTGGATTTCAAAGAAGATATTTATGGTGAGCATGTTAGTGTACGCTGGAATCATTTTTTACGTGATCAAGTAGCCTTCGATGGTGCCGAAAGTTTGATTAAACAATTGCGCCAGGATGAATGTGATACACGTGACTATTTTGAATGAAAATAAAAAAACAGGGTTGATTCGGCGAATCAATCCTGTTTTTTTTATCTTTTTTGTTTATTTCTTAAACTCAGTCCCCAGGTAAATTGACAAAGAAAAATAAATAGAAAGAAAATAAAAAGCAAAATGAAAGAAATCATTTGGAGTTCTACTGTCTGAATCGTGCCAGCAGCTTCCGATTTGCGAAAAAGAGTATACCCAACTGTTACAACAAATAAAATAGACCATTCTGAATATAGGACATTAATTGAACAATTTCATCATTTGCACTAAGCTAAACATCAATTGACAGTGGTGACGGGCGTTTCGGGTTCAGGAAAATCATCGCTAGTATTTGATACATTAGCTGCTGAATCGCGTCGAGAATTAAATGATACATTTCCTAGTTTCTTACAACATTTCTTACCTAAATATGGTCGTCCTTCAGTGGGAAAAATAGAAAATTTACCAGTAGCGATTGTGATTGAACAGAAAAAATTATCTCCCAATTCACGTTCAACTGTGGGCACTTATACAGAAATCTATACTTTTTTACGTTTATTATTTTCACGAGTAGGTGAGCCTTTTGTAGGTTATTCTGATACATTTTCATTTAATCATCCAGATGGAAAGTGTCCAACGTGTGATGGCTTAGGGTATGTCACGACAATCGATATTCATCAATTAGTTGACTTTGATAAATCTTTAAATGCAGACCCGATTCATTTTCCAACATTTGGCAAAGACGCATGGCGCTGGAAACGCTATGCGTACAGCGGATTGTTTGACTTGGATAAGAAAATCAACGACTATTCTCCCGAAGGATTAGCCCTTTTTTTACATGCCCCCAACAAAAATTGAAAAACGCTCCTGAAAAATGGCCTAAAACAGCTTTATATGAAGGGATTATTCCTCGCATGGAACGTAGTATTCTGCATTCTGATGAAGGAAAGCGACATCAAAAACAACTTGATCGTTTTGTGACTGTTCAAACGTGCCACGATTGTCAGGGAAGTCGCGTAAATGAAAAAGTACGTAGTTGTAAAATTAATGAAAAAAGTATTGCTGATTTAGTAGAATTATCTTTAGATGAGTTGCAAGCATTCATAGCTACCGTTGATGCCCCGTTGGCAATTGATTTAAAACCAGAATTAACTAATCAGCTGCAAGCGCTCATTGACATTGGGTTAAGCTATTTAACGTTGAATCGTTCAACTAGTAGTCTATCTGGTGGGGAAGCACAGCGGATTCGTATTTCTAAATATATTAATAATGCGTTAAATGATGTTCTTTATATCTTAGATGAACCTAGTGCCGGACTATATTCGAAAGACATTGAACGGATTAACCGAGCATTGCAACGATTAAAAGCTAAAGGAAATACGGTTGTGTTAGTCGAACACCATCCACAATTGATTCAAACGGCTGATTATATCATTGATATTGGACCAGCGGCTGGTGAACAGGGGGGACAAGTTCAATTTGCGGGACCGTATCATGAATTTCTAAAGCAACCTACAATAACTAGCCAAGAATTGCAAAAAATGATCCCTGTAAATGACACGCCACGTCACCCCCAAGGATGGTTAGCGGTTGAACATGCGAATTTACACAATTTAAAGGATGTTTCAACAAAAATCCCATTAGGCGTTATGACCGTTTTATATGGTGTTGCAGGTTCGGGAAAATCTTCTTTTGGCGAAGTGATTCGCCAAACTGCTTTAGAAAATAAGCAAGAAGTTATTGCTATCTCTCAAAAAAGTATTGGCATTAATTTACGTTCTACACCATTAACGTATTTAGATATTTTTAGCGATATTCGTCAGCTATTTGCTAAAGAAAATCAGGTGAGTACGACTTTATTTAGCTATAATTCCAAAGGTGCTTGTCCGCATTGTAAGGGAAAAGGGGTAATCGTTTCTGATATGGCGTTTATGGATGATATTGTGACAGAGTGTGAAATTTGTCATGGCACACGGTATCGTCCAGAAGTGTTGGCGTATATGTATCAAGGAAAAACGATCGTCGATATTTTAGATATGACGGTTAACGAAAGTAGCCAATTTTTTGCTGGTGAAACGTTTGTGAAATAATTAACGATGTTAGTTGAAGTTGGTTTAGGCTATTTACGTTTAAACCAGTCGTTAACCACACTTTCTGGTGGTGAGCTTCAACGCTTGAAATTAGCGAATCAACTGCATAAAAAAGGTGCTTTCTATTTATTAGATGAACCAACCGATGGACTGCATTTAAAAGACATTGAACAATTATTAGAGTTATTCAATCGTTTAGTTAATCAAGGGAATACATTAGTATTACTTGAACATCATATGAGTGTCATTAAACGTGCCGATTGGTTGATTGAAATTGGGCCAGAAGGTGGCAGTCATGGGGAACAAGTCATGTTTACGGGTACACCACAACAATTACTGGCTTCAGATGATCAAATTACGAAACCGTATATGTCCTAAAAAAGAGAGACGCTCATTCATTCGAATGGACGTCTCTCTTTTTATTTATAAAATAATTCTGTAAAATAAGGTTGATTTTCTTCATTGAAGGAAACACCAATTCCCAGATTTTCAAACCCATTATTTAAAATATTCTTGCGATGCCCTTCTGAATTTAGTAATCCTTGATGTGCAAAAATACTACTTGCTTGTCCATAAGCTAAATTTTCACCTGCTAATGTATAGGAAATCTGATCATCATTCATCCGATCGAAAGGTGATTTTCCTTGTAAATTAATATGGTCAAAATAATTATTATCTGCCATATCTTTACTATGCTTGCGTCCGGTTGCTTGTGCTGCCGAGGACCAATTTAAAACAGACAACCCACGTTTGACACGAGAAGCATTAGTTAAATCAAACAATTGTGTCTCAAAACCTGTTTGCAAATCAGTTGATTGAGTTGCGTAAAGATAATTTTTGTTTAATTCTAATTGCTCTTCGATAATTTGTACGGCAGTAACTTGTTCACCTTCGTGTAAATCGTAAAAGAAGGTGATGTAGTTATTATCTACAAGATAAACATCATATTCGCCTTCACTATTAATGAGATAATTGTAGAGACCTTTACGAATGGCACTTTCTGGTTCGCCCAGTAATTCGCGAATGGTTTGTTTGTCTGTCCCCACATGAATATCAAGGGTTGAAGAAAGTAATTCTTGGTTGGTAAATAAGCCACGAACAGTATTATCTTGGTCATAAGCAACCATTAAAAAATTTTGATAGTTTTGATGGTAAGTTGCCCATTGTGTGCCATATTCATTTTGTGTTTGGCTTTGTGCTGTTCCATACATTGCTTCAACGTCTTGCTTCGTCGCACCAATTTCAACATTTCCAACTGAAAAGGTTTGTGATTCTGGCTGTGATAAATCTAAAGGAGGAGGTGTTGATTCCTCATTAGTGATTAATTGAGAGAAAGATTGTTGGACAAGCTGTGTTCCTTCTGTCAATAAATCCAACCAAAAAGCACGTGTGAAAAATAATAAAGCGAGGAGACAGAGAAAATAAAAAATCCGTTTTAAGATAAAAAGCACCTCCTAATAAGTATACTATACTGGATAATTCGCAATTTAGAGTAGGTAGAAAGCTGAAAAATGCTTTTTTTAGTTTTTCTTAATTCTTTTTAGTAAGTAGAAAGAAAAAAGAGACTATGGATAAGTCTCTTTAACAGTAAAATAGTTTCAATTTTATTATTTACAATTTTTCAATAATCGGTAAAATTTCCGCTAATCTAGCTACTTCGTGGGTTGGTTGCACAGTCTCGGGCGTTTGTTGGTGATGGTTAATCCAAATATTGGGGATTCCTGTCCGATTCGCCCCTAAAATATCAGTCATTAAATTATCGCCAACCATAATGGCTTCTTGTGGTACGACCGCTGCTGTGGTTAGTGCAAATTCAAAAATTTGCAAATCGGGTTTACCCACACCAACCTCACCTGAAATAATAATATGCGTAAAATAAGGAGCAATCTCAGGTGTTAAAGTTAATTTCGTCCGTTGTAGTGAAGGTGAACCATTGGTGATTAATACTAATTGATACTTGTCTTTTAATTGATCTAACACCGCAAAAGTTTCTGAATAGACAAATGGATGTTTTTTACGTTCAACGACAAATTGTTGCGCAAGTTGTTTACCTAACACCTTATCGTCAATACCACATGCTTTTAAACCATTCGTCCAAGCATCGACTTGATACTTGTTGATTAATTGATGCATTTGTTGGAATTCTACACCTGAATCATCAAACGTGCCCCAAAGTCCTTCAAAAGGATTGATTCCAATCATTTGTGTGAATGGATAAGTTGGATAGCTTTGGTATAATTTTGTTGCTTCTTGTCTAACGGCCTCTTCAAATCTTTCTGGATCAAGTGATGCAACAGTTTTACAAGTTTCTTGAAAGGCCGTTTTAATACTTTTTTTATCCCATAATAAGGTATCATCTAAATCAAAAAAAATAGTTTTAATCATCTGTTTTCCCCTTTGTAGAGCCATAATTAGCTACATTCTAACAAAGATTAAATGAAAAAGGAATAACTTTATTTCGGTAGTAAGAATTTTTCGAAAACTTCATTCCCAATAAACAGTCCTTGTTGTGTGAGCCGAATTCGATCATCTTCGACAACTAACCAATTGTTCTCGATTAATTCTGGTAAAATGTTTCCATAAACATCCATGAATGAACGATTAAATTTTCTAGCAAAGTGTTGTTGTGAAATTCCTGATCGTTTACGGAGTCCTAAAAACATTTCTTCTTCAATTTGATTGTCAATCGTTAATGGTTCTGTTTCAACAATCGGCAAGTTGTTTTCACGTAATGGCCGTAGATAATGTTGAATCGGTCCAAAATTTTTATAGCGCTCATTTTTTAAATACCCACTGGCGCCTGCACCAAATCCGTAATAATTTTCATTGTTCCAATAGACCAGATTGTGTTGGGATTCTTTCCCTGGAATAGCGAAGTTACTAACTTCGTATTGGTAATGTCCAGCTTTTTCCATAGCTTCAATGGCTTCTTCAAACATTTTACTCTCAACTTCTTGCGAGGGTAATTCTAATCGACCTTGACGCACCCAGTTCATAAATTGTGTTTTATTTTCTAAAATCAACGAGTACATTGAATAATGAGGTAAACCTAATTCAATGGCTCGATGTAAAGTATCGCGAAAATCTTCGAGTGTTTGTCCAGGTAGCGCATAAATTAAATCAATACTCACATTATCAAATTGATTTTTTTCAAGTACACGAATGGTTTCATAGACATCTTCAGCGGTATGTTTACGACCGATTTTTTTTAATAAGCGATTATTGAAGGTTTGTACGCCCATCGATAAGCGATTCACCCCATGATGTTTCATTACGTGCAATTTTTCTTCTGTTAAATCACCAGGATTGGCTTCAACTGTAAACTCTTTGGTGGTATTAGTAGGGAGTAAACGATGAATTCCTGTGAATAGAACATCTAATTGGGCAGCGGATAAAGAAGTAGGCGTACCTCCACCAATATAAATAGTTTCAGAACAATCGGTGGGATGAAGTTGTAGCGTTAATTCAATTTCTTTTAGCAAAGATTGAATGTATTCATCCACAGGTTGCCCTTCTAAAAAAACTTTATTGAAATCGCAGTAATAGCAGATGTGTTCGCAAAAGGGGATGTGAATATAAGCCGATGTATTTGTCACTCGGGGTGTTTCTTCAAACATAAATGTGTTTCCTCCATTATCACAATTTCTGTGATCCATTGTATTCGACAAATAGTGTACCATACTTTATTAACTAGACGATATATAGAAGACTTTTTTGGTGTAAAAAAGAAATTAGCACTCTGATGGATAGAGTGCTAAAATTTGAGTGTTTCTTCTTGACTTCTATTTTAAATATGATATATTTATACATGTAGTTAGCACTTAGAAGATAAGAGTGCTAATTAAGAGGTGATAAATTTGTTAACAGAAAGACAAGAAAATATCTTGCGTCTGATCATCCAAAATTATACAAATTTAGGCCAGCCAGTTGGCTCGAAAAAATTAATGGAGGATGGCATCGAAGCAAGTTCAGCGACGATTCGTAATGAGATGAAGACGCTTGAAGATTATGGACTGCTTGCAAAAACACATTCTTCTTCAGGTCGAGTTCCTTCAATGACTGGTTATCGGTATTATGTCGATCACCTATTGACACCTTCGAAAGTAGATAGCGGAGAAGTTGCACTGATTCGTCAGTCTTTTGGGAAAGAATTTCATGAGATTAATGAAATTATTCAACAGTCTGCGAATATTTTATCTACCTTGACAAGTTATACTGCATTGTCACTTGGACCAGATGTAAAGGATCGAAGACTCACTGGTTTTCGAATTGTTCCTTTAAACAATCGCCAAATCATTGCAATTATTGTCACAGATAAAGGAAATGTGGAAAGTCAAATCTTTTCAATTCCTAAAAATTTAAGTAGTGAAGACCTTGAAAAAATGGTTCGTATTATCAATGATAAATTAATCGGGCAACCGCTCATGAATGTTTATCATAGGTTACGAACTGAAATTCCGATGATTCTGCATAAATATTTTCAAACGACTGATGGCGTGTTAGATTTATTTGATGGCATGCTAAATCATATTTTTGAAGAGAAGGTTTTTGTCGGTGGACGAATGAATTTATTGAATTTCGAACACAGTCAAGATGTGGAACAATTTAAGTCGATGTATTCTTTTATGAAAAACTCAGAAAACTTAAATCAGTTATTAGCTCCACGTGATGGTGCCATACAAATTCGTATTGGGACAGAACTTGGCGATAACCTATTGAATAATATGAGTATGATTCAGGCAAGTTATGATATTGAAGGACACGGAAAAGGAACCATTGCTTTATTAGGGCCTACTAGCATGCCTTATTCAAAAATGTTTGGTTTAATCGATGTATTTCGCCAAGAATTAGCTTTAACCTTAGCCAATTATTATCGATCATTAGATTCTGATAATTAGCTAGTTAATCAATAGCATGATTTCAAATAGAAGGGAAGTTAGTCCATTGTCAGAAAAAGAAAAAGTTTCTGAAGAAGTAACGGAAACAAATGAAGTAGAAGAATCGACAGTAGACGAATCTACAGAAGAAACAGAAGTTGTTTCTGAAGTCGATGAACTGAAAAAACAACTAGAAGAAACTGAAGACAAATTCTTACGTGCACGCGCTGAAATCGCAAATATTACAAATCGTAATCGCAATGAAAGAGAATTGTTGCAAAAATATCGTTCGCAAGATTTAGGTAAAAAATTATTACCGGTGATTGATAATCTAGAGCGTGCGATGAATAGTGAAGTAACTGATGAACAAAGCGTCAGTTTGAAAAAAGGTGTGGAAATGGTGTTAGAAAGTTTACGCCAAGCATTAAAAGAAGAAGGAATCGAAGAAATTCCAGCGACAGGTGTTGCTTTTGATCCAAATCTACATCAAGCTGTACAGACTGTACCTGCATCGGATGATTGTCCAGCAGATACGATTGTTGAAGTCTTACAAAAAGGCTATAAATTACATGATCGTGTGTTGCGTGCAAGTATGGTTGTTGTGGCACAATAATAAAATTGATAATTTGATTGAAATGAATACAAACAAAGGAGATCTTTAATATGAGCAAAATTATTGGTATTGACTTAGGTACAACAAACTCAGCTGTTTCTGTATTAGAAGGCGGCGAAGCAAAAATTATTACAAATCCAGAAGGAAACCGTACAACACCATCTGTTGTGTCTTTCAAAAACGGTGAAATTCAAGTTGGTGAAGTAGCAAAACGTCAAGCAGTGACAAACCCTAACACAATTTCATCAATTAAACGTCATATTGGTGAAGCAGGTTATAAAGTAGATGTAGAAGGTAAATCTTATACACCACAAGAAATCTCAGCAATGATCTTACAATACATCAAAGGTTTTGCAGAAGATTATTTAGGTGAAAAAGTGGAGAAAGCAGTTATCACTGTCCCTGCATACTTTAACGATTCACAACGTCAAGCAACAAAAGACGCTGGTAAAATTGCTGGTTTAGAAGTTGAACGTATTGTCAACGAACCAACTGCAGCAGCTTTAGCTTATGGTTTAGATAAAACTGACCGTGATGAAAAAGTCTTAGTATTTGACCTTGGTGGTGGTACATTTGACGTATCAATCCTTGAATTAGGTGATGGTGTCTTTGACGTATTATCAACAGCAGGTGATAATAACCTTGGTGGGGATGACTTTGATAACAAAATCATTGACTACATGGTAGAAGAATTCAAAAAAGAAAACGGCATTGACTTAAGTAAAGATAAAATGGCTGTTCAACGTTTGAAAGATGCTGCTGAAAAAGCGAAAAAAGACTTATCTGGTGTAACAAGCACACAAATTAGCTTACCATTTATTACAGCTGGTGAAGCTGGTCCATTGCACTTAGAATTAACATTAACTCGTGCGAAATTTGATGAATTAACTGCTGATTTAGTAGAACGTACAAAAGTTCCAGTACGTCAAGCATTAAAAGATGCAGGTATTTCTCAATCTGAAATTGATGAAGTAATCTTAGTTGGTGGTTCTACTCGTATTCCTGCAGTAGTTGAAGCTGTCCGCAAAGAAACTGGCAAAGAACCAAACAAATCAGTAAACCCTGATGAAGTAGTAGCTATGGGTGCTGCTATCCAAGGTGGGGTAATTACTGGTGATGTGAAAGATGTCGTATTACTTGACGTAACTCCACTTTCATTAGGTATTGAAACAATGGGTGGCGTATTTACAAAATTAATCGATCGTAATACAACTATTCCAACAAGTAAATCACAAGTATTCTCAACAGCCGCTGATAACCAACCAGCAGTAGATATTCATGTATTACAAGGTGAACGTCCAATGGCTGCGGATAACAAAACTCTTGGAAGATTCCAATTAACAGATATTCCACCAGCACCACGTGGAATTCCTCAAATCGAAGTAACATTTGATATCGATAAAAATGGTATTGTAAATGTTTCTGCGAAAGATTTAGGTACACAAAAAGAACAAACAATTACAATTAAATCTTCTTCAGGTTTATCAGATGATGAAATTGAACGTATGGTGAAAGATGCTGAAGCAAATGCGGAAGCAGATAAAGCACGTAAAGAAGAAGTAGATTTACGTAACGATGTGGATGCTTTACTATTCACTGTTGATAAAACATTGAAAGAATTAGAAGGTAAAGTTGACGCAGATGAAGTGAAAAAAGCTGAAGATGCACGCGATGAATTAAAAGCTGCTGTTGAAGCGAACAACATTGAAGAAATGAAGACAAAACGTGATGCGTTGAATGAAATCGTACAAAACTTAACAGTTAAATTGTATGAACAAGCCGCTCAACAACAAGCACAACAAGATCCTAATGCTGCTCAAGGTGGCGCAGATGATGTGGTTGATGCCGATTTTGAAGAAGTAGATAACGACTAAGCTCGTTACTTGTGAAAAAGCCAAAGTCATCCGCTTTGGCTTTTTCTTCTGGATTGAAGAGATGAAAAGAAACATTTTTTCAACGGATTTTTTCAAAAGGATGTTCCTTCTTTCGGTTTTATGATAAAATACGAAAGACTGTTAAAAGCAAGAAAACGGAGGGAAGCCAATGGCAACAAAACGTGATTATTACGAAGTCTTAGGTTTACAAAAAGGGGCTTCGGACGACGAAATCAAAAAAGCGTATCGTAAGCTTTCCAAAAAATATCATCCAGACATTAATAAAGAAGCTGATGCTGAAACGAAATTTAAAGAAGTTTCAGAAGCATATGAAATTTTAAGTGACCCACAAAAACGTGCAGCATATGATCAATATGGACATGCTGGTACAGATCCAAACTATGGTGGTGGCGCTGGTGGTTTCGGTGGTTTTAATGGCGGCTTCTCAAGTGCTGGTGGATTTGGCGGCTTTGAAGATATCTTTGAATCATTCTTTGGTGGAGGCGGACGTACAGTAAATCCAAACGCCCCACGTCAAGGAGAAGATTTACAATATTCCATTAACCTAACATTTGAAGAAGCAATCTTCGGTGTAGAAAAAAATATTCAATACAAACGTGATGAAACATGTCATACGTGTAGCGGAAATGGTGCGAAACCAGGTACACAGCCAGAAACATGTCATAAATGTCATGGTTCAGGTACGATTAATGTCGAACGTCAAACACCACTTGGTCGTGTCATGAGTCGTCAAACATGTGATGTTTGTCATGGAACCGGAAAAGAAATTAAAGACGTTTGTGAGACTTGTCATGGAACTGGTCATGAAAAGAAAACACACAGTGTGAAAGTAAATGTTCCTGCTGGTGTTGAAAACGGCCAACAAATGCGTTTAGCTGGTCAAGGTGAAGCTGGTACTAATGGCGGACCTTACGGCGATTTATATGTGATTTTCTATGTAGAAGAAAGTGATATCTTTGATCGTGATGGCGCAGAAATTTATTATGAATTACCATTAAACTTTGTCCAAGCTGCTTTAGGAGATGAAGTAAACGTACCAACCGTTCACGGAGAAGTAAAACTAAAAATTCCTGCAGGTACCCAGACAGGAACAAAATTCCGTCTACGCGGTAAAGGTGCACCTCGTTTGCGTGGCAATGGCAATGGTGACCAACAAGTAACAGTGAAATTAATTACGCCGAGAAACTTGAATGAAAGTCAAAAAGAGGCATTACGTAAATTCGCTGAAGTTAGTGGACACCAAACAATTGAACAACAACCAGAAGGCTTTTTCGATAAAATGAAAGATGCCTTTGGTAAGAAAAAATAATTAAAAAGCACTAGTCATGTAAAAGTGATTAGTGCTTTTTTAATGCATCTTTTTTATAAAAATAGATTGTTTTCTAGTCATGTTTTCCATGCCAGAAAGTAATATTTCGATTCCAGAGAAAGTTTATGAACGTTACTTTACAAATGATTCATCCAGTTCAACATTAGTCGTGACTTTAGAAAATGAGGCAACACCTGCGACAGTAACCACGGATGTAATTAAACGATTAGAAGAAAAAGGAACAATGGAAGATTTCGGTGAATATGTGGTCTTTGATACCGCCTTGTTAACAGATGGGATTAGTCAAATTTTAGGAACGATTACGTTATTCATTTCCTGTGTTGCAGGTATTTCGCTCTTAATTGCGGGAGTAGGGGTGATGAGTATGATGTATATTTCTGTTTCTGAACGAACCAAAGAAATTGGCATCCGTCGTGCATTAGGTGCTACTCGCAATTGGATTCGTTTACAATTTCTTTTAGAGGGTGTGACGCTGACTTTAGTTGGCGGCATTATTGGCTATATTATCGGCATTGCATGTGCTTATTTGATTGGTTCTCTAATCGATGTTTCTGTATCAATTGATTTCTTTACCATTGCGTTAGCAGTAGGTGTTTCTAGTGGAATAGGCATTATCTTTTCAGTCATACCTGCTTCAGAAGCGGCGAAAAAAGATTTAATTGAAATATTACGATGAAAAAAGACGTCACATTCGTTTAAAGATGTGACGTCTTTTTTATTAGATATTTAATACTTTGTCTAAGAAATCTTGGGTACGTTCATGTTGTGGGTTGTTGAAGACTTGTTCTGGTGTACCGTCTTCTAAGAAGTTACCGCCATCAATAAACATGACACGATTTGCCACTTCTTTCGCAAAGCCCATTTCATGCGTAACGATAACCATCGTCATCCCTTGTTTCGCTAGTTTTTTCATAACGTTTAATACATCACCAACCATTTCTGGATCAAGTGCTGAAGTTGGTTCGTCAAACAACATGATATCTGGGTTCATCGCTAAGGCACGAGCAATTGCGACACGTTGTTTTTGTCCCCCAGATAAATTATCGGGATACATATTTTTCTTATCCGCTAAGCCAACTGTTTCAAGTAGTTTAGTGGCTTGTTCTTCGGCTTCTTTTTTTGGAGAACCTTTTAAGTCCATCGGTGCTAACATAATATTTTCTAGCACGGAAAGATGAGGGAACAAGTTAAAGTGCTGGAATACCATACCGATATGCTGACGCACTTGGTTAATATTAGTTGTTTTATCCATTAAATGTGCACCATCAATGATGATATCGCCGCTTGTAGGCTCTTCTAAGCGGTTTAAACAACGTAAGAATGTAGATTTACCAGAACCAGAAGGACCGATGATACAAACGACGTCACCCTCTTTAATTGAAGTGCTGACATTATTTAAAACAGTATTATCTCCATATTTTTTTACGAGATTTTCAACAAGAATTTTTTCTTTCATCTTAGTTCACCTTCTTTTCTAACACTTTAGCAAGTTTAGTTAAAGCCGTAATCACAATCAAGTACATGATTGCAATGATTAAGTAAACATACGTACTTTGCATTGTTCTTGCCACGATAATTTTACCAGTTTGGAGTAATTCAACCACACCGATAACAGAAATAATTGTTGTATCTTTTAATGAAATAACAAATTGGTTAACGAAAGATGGAATCATAATACGAATAGCTTGTGGTAAAATGATTTTTTGCATTGTACGAGTATAAGAAAGACCTAAGCTTCGAGAAGCTTCCATTTGTCCTTTTGGTACGGCGTTAATCCCACCACGGACAATTTCTGCAATATACGCACTTGCATTTAAGGTTAACGTAATGACCCCAGCTGCGAAGTCGGGAATTGTTACACCAATCGCATCAGATAAACCAAAGAAGATAAAGAATGCCAATACCATCATTGGAATACCACGAATCACATCGACATAGATTGAAGCAAAGATACGTAAACCTTTGATAGGTGCGACACTGAATAATCCAAAGATAATCCCCACAACTAAAGCTAATGCAAAGGAAATTAATGCTAAACCAATTGTTTTACCAAGTCCTGTTAGTAAGACTTTATAATTGTTTTTGATTAATCCCATAAAGGTTGATTCATTGACACTACTTTCAGCTTTTTTACCATCTTGAATGTAGCGAGAAACAATTTCATCATATTCCCCAGTACGTTTCATTTCAGCTAAAGCTTCGTTAAACATTTCTAGTAATTCAGGATTTTGGCCTTTTTTAACGGCAAACCCGTACTCGCCACCTGTTTCACGTTCGATTGGTGTTTCTAGTTCTTGACCTTGTGCAATCGCATAACCAATGACTGGATAATCATCCATTAAGGCATCAATTGCTCCTACACGAACAGCATCATATAATTGATCGGCTGCATCATAATACTTAATTTTATAACCATAGTTGTCTTTATTTTTTTCTAAGAAGTCAGCACTCTCTGTCCCAACTTTAGCACCAACTGTTTTACTATCTAAATCTTCATAAGAAGCGATGCCTGTTGTTCCAGTTTTCACTGCTAGTTGAATTCCACTTTCAAAGTAAGGCTCTGAAAAATCAAATGATTCTTTTCGTTGATCGGTGATTGACATTCCTGCAATCATACCTTCTGCTTGATTGCCTTCAACGGCTTGAACAGCACCAGAGAAACCAATGTGATTAAATTTAATAGTAAATCCTTGTAATTCAGCGGCACGGTTTAGTAAATCAACGTCAATCCCAATGTATTGATTGTTTTCATCTTGAAACTCAAATGGCGCAAAGGCAGAGTCACTGGCAATGACATAGACATCTTTTTTCGGTTCAATTTTTTTCATCTCACCAGAGGCAGCTTTTTCTTCCGAACCAGATGTGATATATTTTGCGACAATTTTATCGTATTCGCCAGATTCTTTCATTTTCTTTAGTCCAGCATTGAATTTGTCCAATAATTCTTTGTTTTCACCTTTTTTAACAGCGAAACCATAGGAATTACCAGCTTGAGGTTCACCAATTAATTTTAATTGTTCCCCTTGATTGATGGCATAACCTAAAACGGGATAGTCATCAAAAATTGCAACGGCTGTTCCATTTTTAACAGCACCATATAAACCAGTTGCATCATCGTAATTTTTGATATCAAAATCATATTTTTCTTTGTTGTCTTCTAAGAAAGTTGCACTTTCTGTCCCAACTTTAGCACCAACTGTTTTTCCTTTTAAATCATCCAAGGAAGTGATGTCTTTGTTGTCAGCTTTTACAGCCATTTGAATCCCACTATCAAAATATGGATCTGAAAAATCAAAGCTTTTTTTACGCTCATCTGTAATACTCATCCCAGCAATCATTGCATCAAGTTGATTTGATTGTACTCCTTGTACAGATGAATCGAACCCAAGAGGGCGCAAATCAACGTCAAAATCTTGATCGTCAGCGATAGCGTGCAATAAATCGATGTCAATCCCAACGTATTGATTTTTTTCGTTTTGAAATTCAAAAGGTGCAAATGTGACATCTGTCCCTATTTTATACGTTTTTTCTGCAGCAAATGTAGTTGTGCTTGCAAAAAAGAATAACGTCATAACAAACGAAAATAATGAAATGAATAGAGTTTTTCTTTTCATATTAAATAATTCCTCCTAAGTGTCAGATATTACAAAATTATATATCAAAGCTTTTATACTAGGCAAGAAAATAGCCGAAATTTGCGAAAAAATATCTTTGTTTCTGACATTAAGTGTGAGAAATATCAATATTTCATGGTTTTATTGGGGAAAAGTTATAAAAAATAGCGAAAGTATGTTCGCTGTGTTAAAATAATAAAAGTAGATGGTGTTTGTTTTAAGACGCTTAAAGAAGAAAGAAGGCATGCAATTTATGATTGAAAGAGATACTACTCATCATTTTGAATTAGTCTCCAACTATCAACCTGCAGGAGATCAGCCAGAAGCGATTAGAGAATTGACGGAAGGCGTGCAAGCAAACAAAAAAGCACAAATTTTACTAGGTGCGACCGGTACAGGTAAAACGTACACAATTTCAAATGTTATCAAAAATGTAAATAAACCAACGTTGATTATTGCGCATAATAAAACATTAGCTGGCCAATTATATGGCGAATTTAAAGAATTTTTTCCAACGAATGCGGTAGAGTATTTTGTTAGTTATTATGATTACTATCAACCGGAAGCCTATGTTCCTTCAAGTGACACCTATATTGAAAAAGATTCCAGTATTAATGATGAAATTGATAAGCTGCGACATTCTGCAACCAGTGCATTGTTAGAACGCAACGATGTAATAGTTGTTGCATCAGTGTCGTGTATTTTTGGTTTGGGGTCACCAATGGAATATCAAAAACAAGTTGTTTCTGTCCGTGTGGGAATGGAAATTAGCCGTGATGAATTGTTACGTTCATTGATTGATATTCAATTTGAAAGAAATGACATTGATTTCCAACGTGGTCGTTTTCGTGTCCGTGGTGATGTGGTAGAAATTTTCCCAGCTTCGCGTGATGAACGTGCGTTACGTGTCGAATTTTTTGGCGATGAAATTGATCGTATTCGAGAAGTAGACGCATTAACAGGAGAAGTTTTAGGAGAAACCGAGCACGTGTCGATTTTCCCAGCAACGCACTTTTTAACCGATAGTGATCATATGGAACATGCGATTGCTTCTATTCAACAAGAGTTAGATATGCGCTTAGCCATTTTAAAAGAGAATAATCAGTTGCTAGAAGCACAACGCTTGGAACAACGGACAAATTATGACATCGAGATGTTGCGTGAGATGGGGTACACATCTGGTATTGAAAACTACTCTCGTCATATGGATGGACGACATGAAGGAGAACCGCCTTATACGTTGCTCGATTTCTTTCCGAAAGATTATTTGATTGTTATCGATGAATCGCATGTTACGATGCCACAAATTAGAGGGATGTACAATGGCGATAGAGCAAGGAAACAAATGTTAGTCGATTATGGGTTTCGCTTGCCTTCCGCTTTAGATAACCGTCCGTTACAATTGACCGAATTTGAAGAGCATGTGAATCAAATTATTTATGTTTCTGCTACACCTGGACCTTACGAACACGAACAAACGGATGATGTGGTTCAACAAATTATTCGTCCAACTGGTTTGTTAGATCCAGTGATTGAAGTCCGTCCAATTATGGGGCAAATTGATGATTTAGTTGGTGAAATTAATGAACGTGTCGAGAAAAATGAGCGCGTTTTTGTTACCACTTTAACGAAGAAAATGTCAGAAGACTTAACAGATTATTTCAAAGAATTAGGAATTAAAGTGAAATATCTGCATAGTGATATTAAAACGTTAGAACGGACTGAAATTATTCGTGATTTACGTCTAGGTGAATTTGACGTATTAGTGGGAATTAATTTACTTCGTGAAGGATTAGATGTTCCTGAAGTTTCATTAGTGGCTATTTTAGATGCCGATAAAGAAGGATTTCTACGTAGCGAACGCTCATTAGTCCAAACAATCGGCCGAGCTGCTCGGAATGCAGAAGGGAAAGTCATTATGTATGCAGATAAGATGACTGATTCAATGCAACGAGCGATTGATGAAACGTCTCGACGTCGTAGCATTCAAGAAGCATACAATCTGGAACATGGGATTGTACCAAAAACAATCATTAAAGAAATTCGTGATTTGATTTCTATTTCGAAAGTAGCTGAAGAAGTAGCAGATTATGATATTCATTCTTATGAAGAGTTATCGAAAGAAGAAAAAGAATTACTACTCTTAAAATTAGAAAAAGAAATGAAAGAAGCTGCCAAAGCATTAGACTTTGAAAAAGCAGCTACTTTACGTGACACTATATTAGAATTAAAAGCTTAGTTGAACAGGAGGCAAATTATGGCGAACGATAAAATCGTGATTCATGGCGCACGTGCGCATAATTTAAAAAATATTGATGTAACTATCCCAAGAGACCAATTAGTCGTAGTGACCGGCTTATCGGGGTCAGGTAAAAGTTCACTAGCATTTGATACGCTTTATGCAGAAGGGCAACGACGTTATGTCGAGAGTCTTTCTGCGTATGCGCGTCAGTTTTTAGGTCAAATGGATAAACCAGATGTTGATAGCATTGATGGCTTGAGTCCAGCTATTTCTATTGACCAAAAGACAACCAGTAAGAATCCGCGTTCAACAGTGGGAACAGTTACTGAAATTAATGACTATTTACGACTTCTTTATGCACGAATTGGTCATCCAATTTGTCCGAATGATCATATTGAAATTACTAGCCAATCTGTGGAACAGATGGTAGATCAAGTCTTGGAGTTACCCGATCGTAGTAAAATTCAAATTTTAGCACCTGTAGTGACCCAAAAGAAAGGACAACACAAGCGTGTCTTTGAGATGATTCAACGCGAAGGTTATGTCCGAATTCGTGTAGATGGGGAAATCTATGATATTTCAGAAGCACCTGAACTTGAAAAAAATAAAAAACATGATATTGCGATTATTATTGACCGTATCGTGGTGAAAGAAGGAATTCGTTCCCGTCTATTTGATTCGTTTGAAGCAGCTTTGCGTTTGGCGGAAGGTTATGCCGTTGTGGACGTTATCGGACAAGAAGAGTTATTGTTTAGCGAGCATTACTCTTGTCCTTATTGTGGTTTTACAGTTGGCGAATTAGAGCCGCGTCTGTTCTCTTTTAATGCACCATTTGGGGCTTGTGCTGAATGTGATGGTTTAGGAATGAAACTAGAAGTGGACGTTGATTTAGTCATCCCAGATCAAACCAAAACGTTACGTGAGGGTGCGTTAGTTCCGTGGAATCCAATTAGTTCCCAATACTATCCACAAATGTTGGAGCAAGCGTGTTTAGAATTTAATATCGATATGGATACACCTTTTGAAGAATTACCAGAAGAACAACGCGAGATTATTTTGAATGGTTCAAATGGTGAGTTGTTCCATTTCCATTATGAAAATGATTTTGGAGGTGTTCGTGACGTCGAAGTACCTTTTGAAGGTGTCTTAACGAATATCAAGCGCCGTTATCATGAAACAAATAGCGATTTTACACGTGATCAAATGCGTTTATACATGACGGAATTAACATGTAAATCTTGTCAAGGATACCGATTAAATCCTCAAGCCTTATCTGTGAAAGTTAATGACAAACATATTGGTGAAATTAGCGAATTAGCGATTAATAAAGCTGTTCCTTTTGTCGAAGGGTTAGAATTAAGTGAGCAAGAAGCAATTATTGCGCGGCCAATTGTCAAAGAAATCAACGACCGCTTGAGTTTCTTGGAAAATGTGGGATTAGATTATTTAACGTTAAGTCGATCAGCAGGAACCTTATCTGGAGGCGAAGCACAGCGGATTCGTTTAGCGACACAAATTGGTTCCAATCTTTCTGGTGTATTATATATTTTGGATGAACCGTCAATTGGTTTGCATCAACGAGACAATGATCGTTTATTAGATTCATTACGGAAAATGCGTGATTTAGGAAATACATTAATTGTGGTTGAACATGATGAAGACACGATGAAAGCGGCCGATTATTTAATTGATGTGGGTCCAGGTGCTGGTCATGCTGGTGGTGAAATTGTAGCTGCAGGAACACCGGAAGAAGTTGCAGCCAATCCAAAATCATTAACAGGACAATATTTATCAGGCAAAAGATGCATTCCGGTACCAAAAGAACGACGACAATCCAATGGTCAAGCGATTAAAATTACTGGTGCATCGGAAAATAATCTTAAAAATGTCACTATTGCCTTTCCTTTAGGTCAGTTTGTAGCGGTAACGGGGGTTTCTGGGTCTGGTAAATCAACATTAGTCAATGAAATTTTGAAAAAAGCTTTGGCGCAAAGAATTAACCGTAATTCCAATAAACCCGGGCGTTTCAAAAAAATGACCGGTTATGAGAGTATCGAAAAGATTATCGATATTGATCAAAGTCCAATCGGGCGAACACCGCGTAGTAATCCTGCGACGTATACTAGTGTTTTTGATGATATTCGTGATTTGTTTTCTCAAACGAATGAAGCAAAAATCCGTGGCTATAAAAAAGGACGTTTTAGTTTTAATGTAAAAGGTGGTCGTTGTGAAGCATGTAAAGGTGACGGCATTATCAAAATTGAAATGCACTTTTTACCAGATGTTTATGTTCCTTGTGAAGTTTGTCATGGTAAACGATACAATTCAGAAACTCTTGAAGTTCATTATAAAGGAAAGAATATTTCTGAAATCTTAGATATGACAGTTGAAGATGCGGTAGAATTCTTTAAACATATTCCCAAAATCCATCGAAAACTGCAAACGATTGTTGATGTTGGTTTAGGTTATGTAACATTGGGTCAACCTGCTACGACGCTATCTGGAGGCGAAGCACAACGTATGAAGTTGGCAAGTGAGCTTCATAAAAAATCAAATGGTAAAAGTTTCTATATCTTAGATGAACCAACTACGGGACTTCATTCTGATGATATTGCTCGTCTATTAAAAGTGTTAGAGCGTTTGGTAGATGCAGGCAATACGGTTTTAGTAATTGAACACAACTTGGATGTCATCAAATCGGCCGATCACGTGATTGATTTAGGGCCAGAAGGTGGCGAAGGTGGCGGAACAATTCTAGCAACAGGAACCCCAGAAGAAATTGCTCAAGTAAAAGATAGCTATACAGGGAAATACTTGAAGACTGTTTTGGAAAAGCATTAAATTTATAGAAAATTCTAATAAAAAACTTGCGACAATCATAGAGGTTAGATAGAATCAAAGACAGTTGGAATATCCTTAAAGGAGTTCCACCTATAAGTTCTATCCGTTCAAATAGAGAAAAAGCGATCAGAAGCGATTCTAGATGGCTTTTTTTCTTTAAAGAGAATCAGAAAAATTCGCAATGATACGCCCGGAATGATATAATGAAATGTAAACATTGAATTGCAGATGACTGCAATAGATGAGAGGAGCAAGAACGATGGGAGAAAGTTTAGAATTAGTTATTATTACAGGGATGAGTGGTGCTGGTAAAACAGTCGCAATCCAAAGTTTTGAAGATATGGGGTATTTCTGTATTGATAACATGCCTCCAAGCTTAATTCCTAAATTCTGGGAATTAATTAAAGAATCAGGTAAAGTAACGAAAATCGCGTTAGTGGTCGATTTACGTTCTCGTTCATTTTTTGAAGAAATCCAAAGTATGTTAATCGATATTGAAAATACTGCTTTTATTGATACTCGCGTCCTATTTTTAGATGCGTCTGATATTGAACTAGTGTCTCGTTATAAAGAAACACGTCGTACGCATCCGTTAGCGATGGATGGTTTAGTGACAGAAGGGATTCGCAAAGAACGGGCCATTTTAGATGATTTAAAAACGAAAGCATCGATTGTGATTGATACAACGAATTTAACCCCGCGCCAATTACGTGAAAAGATTAATGAGGAATTTCGTCATTCGCAAGATCACGGTTTTCGAATTGAAATGGTCTCATTTGGTTTTAAATATGGGTTGCCAATTGATGCCGATATTGCGATGGATGTGCGTTTTTTACCAAATCCGCATTATATTAGTGAATTACGTCCTTTAACAGGAATGGATAAACCAGTTTATGAATATGTGATGTCTTTTGATGAGACAGAAGCATTTTATCAACAATTTTTAAGCTTATTACAAACAATTATGCCTGGATATGTCAAAGAAGGAAAAAGTAGTTTAACGATTGCGATTGGCTGTACAGGTGGGCAACACCGTTCGGTTGCTTTAACTGAACGTGTGGGTAAAGTTTTATCTGAAGAGTATAAAGTGAATATTACTCATCGTGATAAAGATAAGCGAAAAGAAACGGTGAATCGCTCATGAAAATGAAAACGTACCGTATCAGAAAACCGAAGATTGTTGTTGTAGGTGGTGGTACTGGTTTACCGGTTATCTTAAAGGGATTACGAAATCAAGGTGTTGATATTACTGCTGTAGTTACTGTCGCAGATGATGGAGGGAGTAGTGGTCAATTACGTGATTCTGTGTCAACAATGACCCCGCCTGGAGATTTACGGAACGTCTTAGTCGCTTTATCGGATATGCCTAAATTGTATTCAGATATTTTTCAATATCGTTTTAATAAAGAAGATAAATTTTTAGCGAATCATGCGTTAGGAAATTTAATTATTGCGGCGATGTCTGAAATGCGCGGCAGTACTTATGAAGCAGTACAATTATTATCAAAAATGATGCATGTCGATGGTCGTGTTTATCCATCTTCGGATGAACCTTTAGTATTGCACGCAGTATTTAAAGATGGAACAACTGCTGTGGGAGAATCTAAAATTGCTTTAGATCGTAAAACGATTGATCATGTATACGTTCGGAATCATGCAAATGATGATGAACCAAAACCTGCCCGCAAAGTTGTAACATCGATTTTAGAGGCCGATATGATTGTTTTGGGACCAGGCAGTTTGTTTACTAGTATTTTGCCTAACTTAATGATTTCTGATATAGGACAAGCAATGTTGGAAACGTCTGCTGAGACGGTCTATATCTGCAACATTATGACTCAAAAAGGTGAGACGGAACATTTTACAGATGCCGATCATGTGCGTGTTTTACATCAACATTTAAAAGCGAAATTTGTAGATACGGTGCTCGTAAATACAGAGCCGGTACCTGAAGGTTACATGGATACTGAAACATATGATGAATACTTAGTTCAAGTAAAACATGATTTCAATGGTTTACGCGAAGAAAGTTGTCGTGTTGTATCAACTGATTTTTTAGAGTTGAGAGACAATGGTGTGTTTCATGATGGCGAAAAAGTGGTGCAAGAATTATTACGCATTGTTTATGGTGCAAAATTAAAAAATTAAAGAGAGGAGGAGAATAAGATGTCTTTTGCAGCAGATGTAAAAAAAGAACTGACGGCTTTAGAAGTTCATCGTGAACATGCCCGAGCAGAATTAGCTGCATTGATTCGCATGAATGGATCGATTAGTTTATCCAATCAACAAATGATTTTAAATATGCAAACTGAAAATGCTGCGATTGCACGTCGAATTTATTCTCTACTCAAAGATCACTATGATGTTCGTAGTGAATTATTGGTTCGTCGAAAAATGAAATTGAAAAAAAATAACGTCTATATTGTTCGTTTAAAACAGGAAACACAAGCTGTTTTAGATGATTTAGGAATTATGGATGGCTTAATGTTTCATAGTCATGTTTCAGGAGAAATTATGGGGAATGCTCAAAAAATGCGCTCGTATCTTAGGGGCGCATTTATGGCGTCTGGCTCTATCAATAATCCAGAAACAAGTCGGTACCATTTAGAGATTTATTCGATTTATGAAGAGCACAATCAAGATATTTGTAATATGTTAAATTACTATGGTTTAAATGCCCGAACTTTAGAACGACGGAATGGCTATATTTCGTATCTCAAAGGAGCCGAACATATTGCTGATTTTTTAACATTAATTGGGGCAACCAATTCGATGTTAAAGTTTGAAGATGTGCGAATTGTCAGAGATATGCGGAATTCAGTGAACCGTTTGGTCAATTGCGAGACTGCCAATATGAATAAAACGATTGATGCAGCGTCGAAGCAAATTGAAAATATTCAATATATTGAAGACCGTGTAGGCTTACAATCATTACCAGAAAAATTACAAGAAATTGCTGAATTACGTTTAGAACATCCAGAGGTTAGTCTAAAAGAACTCGGTGAAATGATGCCTTCTGGTGTGATTTCAAAATCAGGGATTAATCACCGGATTCGTAAAATTAACGAATTTGCTGATCGATTACGTGAAAATGCTACTTAAAAAACCAAGCAAGTTGGAAAGAACTTGCTTGGTTTTTATTAATTAAAATAACTTTTTAGTGTATCTTGATCAATCGTTTCATCAAAAATATGTGAATCAATAATCACTGTTGGGACAAATTTAATATTGGCACGTTCGGTTTCTGCTACTAATTTTTCTGCGTAGTCCAAATGATTGTGCTCTGTTAACTGCAGTTCATTTTTCGCGAATGCCGCAACCTCCTCCAATGATAAATGACCCCACTGTGCTTGGGTATCAAAAATCTTTGTTAAATCCGCAAGTGTTTGCTGGGCATCATTTGTTGTGACAAAACGATGCATTACATTGCCTCGCTGTAACGATTCTTTTTGGCGATCCACTAATTTAATGAGTCGTTGAATTTTTTTTGCAGCAATCGCTTCATCTAATGTGTCACGCGTCTCTTCAAACCATTTTTTGCAATACGGGCAACGAACATTAATAAATTCTAATAATTGTTTTGGTGCAGTTTCTCCTACTAAAATACCATATTCTTGGTTTGTTTCATTGGCTTTAATGACTGAAATATCCATGATAATTCCTCCCTTTATCGTCTAGTGTAACGAATTTTTGATGGAATGAAAAGTTGCTTGTTTTGAGGTAAGTCGGAAAATTTTCAAAGAAGAGCTTTTTTTGTCGCCACCAGAAAAAAACCTATGCTATACTAATAGAAGAACAAGTCTTAGAATAAAGGAAGGCTGTTAGTATGAAACTTAATATTGGCGAATTATTTAACTTAGAATATTGGAGACAATTGTTATCTATTGATGTATTTTCATTACCCTTTTTAATAAATGTATTAGACATTATTGTTGTTTGGTATATTGTATATAAATTAATCCAACTTGTGCGAGGAACGAAAGCTATCCAGTTATTTAAAGGAGTAGCGATGTTCATTGGAATTCGTTTTGTAGCAGAATTGATTGGACTACACACATTGTCGTGGTTAATGGACCAAGTCATCACTTATGGGGTCATAGCGGCAATTGTTATTTTTCAACCAGAAATTCGACGTGGTTTAGAACATCTAGGTCGAACGACATTCTTTACTCCTTCAAAAAATGAAAAAAATAAAGATGAAGAAATGATTAAATCATTTGATAAAGCAATTCAATACATGTCCAAACGAAAAATTGGGGCATTGATTACGATTGAACGTAATACAGGTTTAGAGGAATATATTGAAACAGGAATTCCTTTAGATGCAGATATCACAGGAGAACTATTGATTAACATTTTTATTCCAAATACACCGTTGCATGATGGTGCTGTAATTATTCGAGATGGAAAAATATCTGTGTCCTGTGCCTATTTACCATTATCAGATAGTGTGTTGTTACCAAAAGAATTTGGTACAAGACATCGTGCCGCGTTAGGTGTCTCTGAAGTAAGTGATGCATTAACAATTATTGTTTCTGAAGAAACGGGAAATGTGAGCATCACGTTGAACAATCAATTATATCCAGATTTAAGTCAAGAAAAATATTTAAACATGCTAAATGATGCATTTATTTTGGAAGAGAAACCCAAAGAAAAGAAAAATATTTTTCACATGATTTTAGATGAATTGAATAGATTGAACAAAGGAGGTAAATAATGTTTACTAAGCAGAGAAAAAGCAACATCATGTATGGATTGTTGGCTTTGTTGTTTAGTTTAGTGTTATTTTTTAATGCTAATGGATCGACTCTTCAAAATAGTTTAATCACACCGAGTGCGTATGAAGAGACGGTAAATGATGTACCAATCCAAACAATCTATGATTCAGATAAATATTTTATCCAAGGCTATCAACCAACTGTTGACGTGAAATTATCGAGTGTGAATCGTGTGCAATTAAATGCTGAGAAAAATTCAGAAACACGAAACTTTCGCGTAGTTGCAGATTTAACGGACTTAGATGTCGGAACACATGATGTATTGTTAGAAATTCAAGATATGAGCAATAGTGTGACTGGAAAAATTGATTCAAGAATTTTTACAGTAACAATTGAAAAGAAAGTAACTCAAAAATTTCCAGTGGAACTTAATTATTCTGAAGAAAATTTGCAAGATGGCTTTCAATTAGATAAAATAGTGTCTGAACCAAGTGAAGTAACTGTAACTACTGGTGACCAAACACTTAAAGATATTGCTAAAATTGTCGCAGATGTCGATGCGTTAAAAGGTGCAACAGCGAATCAAACAGTCGAAGCGCCTGTTTATGCCGTAGATAAAAATGGTGAGATTTTACAAACAGAAATTGATCCTCAATCAGTTGAAGTGAGTGTTCAAGTTTCTGTGCCGGAAAAATTGGTTAGCCTGTATGCTAGTCAGCAAGGAACAAAAGCAACAGGCATTTCACATTTTGATTTTCTACTGGATCGGACACAAGCCACAATTTCTGGTCCACAGCAAATATTAGATACAATCGAAAGTATCGGTGTGCCTGTGGATGTATCTGATGTACAAAAGGCAACTAAAAAAGTGGTGACTATTCCAACAGAAGAAGGTGTGGTAGCAACACCCAATCAAGTGACTGTAGAAATATCACCAGTGTTTATAGAAGAAAGTAGTTCAACAAGGTCATCTAGTGTATCGACAACAGAAGAGAGTCACGAAACAGCTATGGAAAGTGGACAAAATGTACCACAAACTTCCGTAAAAACAGTGCCCTCTTCTGAAGGAACAATTTCTTCAATCGAACCAGAGATAACTTCTAGTTTTAGTGAAGAAACGATACCTGAAGACAGTACTCAAGAATCATCTTCAATAATTGAAGAACAAGAGACAATGGGAGAGGAACAATAATTATGGGAAAATATTTTGGTACGGATGGTGTCCGCGGCGAAGCCAATAAGGAATTGACACCGGAGTTAGCGTTTAAATTAGGTCGTTGTGGCGGTTATGTATTAAGTCAACATGAAACAGGAGACAAACGTCCACGCGTACTTGTTGGTCGTGATACACGTATTTCTGGACAATTATTGGAAAGTGCCCTAGTTGCGGGATTACTTTCAGTCGGCATTGAAGTCTTCCAATTAGGGGTTATCTCGACACCGGGTGTAGCGTATTTAACACGTATTCAAAAAGCCAGCGCAGGCGTCATGATTTCAGCGTCACATAATCCTGCGCAAGACAATGGGATTAAGTTTTTCGGTAATGACGGCTTTAAATTGGTTGACGAGCAAGAAGCAGAGATTGAAGCGTTATTAGATGCAGAAGAAGATACCTTACCACGTCCATCTGCAGACGGCTTAGGAACGGTAGAAGAATTTCCAGAAGGCTTATTGAAATATTCACAATTCTTACAACAAACGATTAGTGGCGATTTATCTGGTCTAACAGTATGTATCGACGCAGCGAATGGTGCCACCGCGTCTTCTGTCAACCGTTTATTTGCAGATTTAGAAACAGATTTCTACACAATAGGCACTTCACCGAATGGTTTAAATATCAATGATGGTGTGGGTTCCACACATCCTGAAAAATTAGCCGCATTTGTTGTGGAAAAAGGCGCAGATGCAGGATTAGCGTTTGATGGCGATGGCGATCGGATTATTGCGGTAGATGAACGTGGTCAAATCGTGGATGGCGATAAAATCATGTACATTTGTGCCAAACATTTGGCGCAACAAAAACGCTTGAAAAAAGACACGATTGTGACGACCGTTATGAGTAACTTAGGTTTCCACAAAGCTGTGGAAGCAATTGGCTTAAAAGATGTGATTACGCAAGTTGGCGACCGTTATGTGGTGGAAGAAATGCGTAAAAATGACTATAATTTTGGTGGCGAACAATCTGGTCACATGGTCTTTTTAGACTTTAACACGACGGGTGATGGGATGTTATCAGGCATTCAATTGTTAAGCATTATGAAACAAACAGGGAAAAAATTATCGGAATTAGCCGATGAAGTGACGATTTACCCACAAAAATTAGTGAATATCCGTGTGTCCAATAAAAATGGTGCGATGGAAGTCCCTGCAATTAAAGCGGTAATCGAAGAAGCTGAAGCAGAAATGAACGGTGAAGGTCGTATTTTAGTTCGTCCTTCTGGTACAGAACCATTATTACGCGTGATGGCAGAAGCACCAACCGACGAAAAAGTGAATTATTATGTCGATAAAATTGCGGAAGTTGTCCGTAAAGAAATCGGTTTGTAAAATAAAAAACGAGAGAGAAATCATCCTGATTTTTCTCTTATTTTTTATCAATAATAGTAAGAAAATTCAGAAATGACTAACGAGTCTTTTAAAAGGAGGAAGCAAATGAGCGAAGAATTAACGAAAAAAATCCCTGAATTAATTGACGAAGTGGAAAAAGTTATTTTGGGAAAACGAGAAGTTATTCAATTAACAGTAGCTTCTTTGTTAGCTGGAGGCCATGTTTTATTTGAAGATATTCCTGGTGTAGGGAAAACATTAATGATTAAAACACTGGCCCAAGCAATACATGGAAAATTCTCCCGTGTACAGTTTACCCCCGATTTATTTCCAAGTGATATTTTAGGTGTGTCTATTTTTAATAATCAAACCAATCAATTTGAGTTTCGCCAAGGGCCTATTTTCACTACTGTTTTATTAGCTGATGAAATCAATCGAACCAGTCCTCGCACGCAAGCGGCCTTGTTAGAAGCGATGTCAGAAGGAAAGGTCACGATTGATAATCAAACCTATTCATTATCCCCCCACTTTTTTGTGCTAGCTACGCAAAACCCAATTGAATATGAAGGAACGTATCCATTGCCAGAAGCCCAACTGGATCGTTTTTTATTCCGCTTGAAAATTGGCTATCCTTCTTCTGAAGATGAACTAGCTTTAATGCTGGGACAGCAACAATCAGCAGTTATTCGTCGTGTTTTGACTGAACAAGAAGTCGATGAATTAAAAGCATTAGTAGAGAATGTTTTTGTCCAAGAAAATGTTGTCAAATATGCGTTACAACTAGTGCAAGCAAGCCGCAATCATCAAGGGATAAACTTAGGTGTCAGTCCTCGCGGAAGCGTGGCATTTGTCCGTGGAGCAAAAGCCTATGCGTTAACACAAGGCCGTCAATATGTCATTCCAGAAGATTTGCAAAAAATTTTACCCGCAGTGTTTGGCCATCGCTTGCAATTAAAAAATCGTACTAGTGAAGAAGAACGAGAGGCGATTTTAAGACAAATCATTGAACGTGTTCCTGTGCCTATTCGGAGGTGAGTGGATGAAACAGCTAAAAAATTGGGGCAATGGTTTTACTCTGTTTCTAGCGTATCTTTTTATTGTAATCTATGCGCTCATTTTTACCAATGAAACAGGTTGGACGTTGTTATTGTTTGCTACACTATTGGTCGGCATAGAGATGATTAGTCTTTTGGGTTCTTTGCGGCGTTTGAAGCTAGTTAGCCGAGAAGAACTATTATTGCAAATGGGAGAATCAGCAAAACTCTCTTTTGAAATAACCAAACGGGGTAGCTATCCACTTGTGTTCATCCAAATGAAACTAATGAGTACTGCTTTTCCATCAACGATTTCTTTGTATTTTTTTCAAGGAAAAAAGCAGCTCCAAACCATGTGGTCACCTGCAGAACGCGGCTATTTTCAAAAAGTACCTATTCAAGTAACTAGTAGTGATTTTTTTGGATGGTTTCAAAAAAAACGCATATTAGAGATGGAAATGAACGGATTTGTGCTACCACAATTTTCTGTCGAAGCAGACACAGTTGTTGCTTATTTTCAGCAAGTATTGCATCAAAGTACATATGGCGAATCAAGTTTTACCGTGAAAAACTATCGTCCGTATCGTATGGGTGATGCGTTAAAGCAAATTGATTGGAAAGTCTCTAGTCGTCAACAAGAATTAATTTACCGAGAATACCAACAATACCAAACTTCAGAATGGGTTTTTATCTTTTATGGACAGGATAGTTTTTATTTTGAAGAAATGTTAGGGATCTTTTATTCCTTGCATCGTCAGTTTCCACAATTTACTACAATTTTAATAGGTGAAAACGTCCCAATGGTTGAGACGAATGATTTAAGGCAATATGCACTTATTCAGCCATTAATTGCGCCACAAGTTTTACCGGAATTCCATCAAAAGAGAATTTTTCTATTTACACCCCAATATTCTGAGGCGTTAGAAGAACAAGTGACACACTTGCAACGAGACAATCAACTCACTGTTTATACGTATAAAGAATTGATGGCAAAGTTAGGAATTGAGGTGACATTATGACACAACAATTCAAAGATAAATTTTTTCCAATGGTGTTAACCTTTCTGACGTTTGTTTTATTCTTCATGCAATTTTTGTCTATTTATCGTCTAGGTACGTCTTTATTGGCGAATGTGACAGTGGGGATTTTTTGTTTGATTGCAGGTATGATACCGTATCGTTGGTTGAAATTTCCCATTTATTGTGTAGCAGGCAGTGGTATGGCCTATCTCTTTATGCCACTGGAGCAGACGTTTTCTCTAGATTGGTTCTTTCTATTTGCGAAAACACTCAAAGAGAATTATTTGGGATTTTCGAGTGGAGAAATTGCTTTTATTCCACCAGCAATTGCATTGACTATTATTTTAACGTTGATGGTTTTATTGATTGAACTGCAAATTGAATATTTACGTGTTTATTTGAGTACTATGATTGTTGTAGGATACTTATTACTTTTGGTGATTTATAATCATTTGGCTTTAAGTATGGTAATCTTATTTATTTTATGTAATGCTTTGTTTTTCCGTCTAGTCGTTTATGTAAAAGAGCGGCAAGCCATCATTTTTGGCACAGTGATGATTGGTATCTTATTTTTTAGTGCCTTCGCTATTCCCAAAACAACTATGGAGAATCGATTATTAGAAGTAAGTTCTTCCATTCGTAATCGATTGAATCAACAAGGATTTTATCGTTATTTTGAACAAAACGGTCAAGGAATTGGTGGCGTTAATGGGATATCACGGACAGGTTTTAGCGAAGATGATGCTTCGTTGGGTGGCCCTTTACTAGATGATCGGACGATTTTATTTGAAGCAAACCAGCAACACGCGCATTATTGGCGTGTGGATAGTAAAAATATCTATACGGGGAAAGGTTGGCAACATTCTCCTGAAAATTTAACGCGTGAGTCTTTGTTGTATGCGATGGATTTAGATATACCAACTCGTGGGTATCAAGGTCCACTAGCTGAAAGTGAGCGTATAGATGTCACTTTCCATAATCGCAATGGCAATCAATATTTGCCGTTACCTTATGGTGAAAAACAAATTCGTTTAACGTATGGTCAGACAAGTTTTTATCGCTATGAAGAAAGCGATCGGATTGATTTCTTGGGTCAAGGTGTGCAAATCGACTGGCAAGACTTGGACTATTCCGCTGCTGAATTAGCTGAGATAGCCGTGACATTACCAGATAATGCCATCAACTATTTGCAATTACCTGTAGGAATCCCACAACGTGTGCGTGATTTAGCGAATGAATTAACCGTTAATCAAGAAACAATGTTTGAAAAAGTCATGGCGATTCAAAATTATTTGAAAACATCGACTGATTTTCGCTATTCAAAATTAGATGCTCAAGTTCCACCAGAAAATCAAGATTACGTTGATCATTTCTTATTTGATTCAAGAGTAGGATATTGCGATAATTTCTCTACGGCAATGTCTGTGTTACTTCGAAGCGTCGGTATTCCCACGCGATGGGTGAAAGGCTTTGCTCCAGGAACGGTCACTGAAACAAGACCTAATTATCAAACTTACACCGTTCGTAATCAAGATGCACATTCTTGGGTAGAAGTGTATTTTGAAGGTTATGGATGGTTGCCTTTTGAACCAACACCATCGTTTTCACAGCCATTAACAGAAGAGTTAACACAAGAGACGACAACCACGACAAGTTCGGAAAGTACAACAACGAGCGAAACATCAACTACTAGTCAGACAACTAGTGAACAAACGACAATGAGTGAAGAAATATCTGAACAACCAACACCACAAGTGTCATTTTCGAAAATTTGGAAGTGGTTAAGATGGTTCTTGTTAACAATTATGCTAGTGAGTGGTTGGTACTGGTTTTTCTATGGACTGGTTTTACTTTTATTAAAAATCAGTAAGCAACCATTATTGTCAATCTATCCTTTATTCTTAGCAAAAATGGCAAGAAAATTTCCACGTGCGAAAGAGCAGCCACTAGAACAATATGCTAGACAAGTGGAAGCTAAGTTTTCAATATTAGAAGGTGAGTTCTTAGCATTAACTTCTTATTATGAAAAAGCCATCTATAGTGATGAAAAGATGACTGAAAATGAGAAAGAGCTAATAAAATCGTTGGCATGGAAATTGAATAACCCGTTCAAAGTGTATAAATCAAAATGATTTATACACTTTTTTCTTTAAAATCAGTCTTTAGTCTTATGAGAAAAGTATGAGAAGGAAGGTTTTTATATGCTATAATGAAAGGCAGGGGGGGCTCTAGCCCTTTTTTGTTGAGAAGGAGAAAAGAAATGAAAAGTGTATATATTGTATTAACGGATACGGGGACGGTACTCACACGATGTATCAAATTGTTTACTAGAAAGAACTATAATCATTCTTCTATCGCATTAGATAGCCAATTAGATCACGTCTATAGTTTTGGTCGTAAAAAAGTTAATAATCCTTTTAACGGGGGATTTGTGAAAGAAAATTTATATCAAGATTTTTTCTTGCGTTCACGTTGTCAAGTGTATCGTTTAGATATGGAAGAAGCCCATTTTGAGCGAATGCAAGAAAAAATTACTGAATTTGAATTGAAAAGAAGCGATTACCGCTATAATCTTTTGGGACTAATCGGCATTGCCTTACATCAAGAATGGGAACGTGAAAATGCCTTTTTTTGCTCTCAATTTTTAGCCTATATCTTACAGGAAAGTGGGATGGTTCATTTCCATAAACCGATTTATTTAATTACACCGGATGATTTAATTGCTTATGTTAATCCTCAGTTAATTTATCAAGGGACAATTAGTCATTATTTAGCGAATCAAACGTTGTATGCTGAAAATCCTGAAATAAGTTACGAGACGAATTATGTACCACAAACCTTTATGAAAAAATGGACACTACCCATGATTAATCGTTTTTTATAATTAGAAAAATTAGTGGAACTCTTATACCATTTCAACTTCTTCTGTTATGCTTTGACTCAAAATTTAAAAGAGTAGTAGGATAGATACATAGGAAATAATCCTTGTTGTTTAACTATTCTTTTGAAGGAGCGAGTCAACACGTATGAAAAAAATCGTTTTGATTGGAGTAGCTTAATTTTAGGGGTATTATTTCTAATTGTATCGTTAATGGCTTTCCAAAATCCAGGTAGCAGTTTAGTGGCAATTGTCAACTATTTCGCTATTAAAGCAATTATTAACGGAATTACTAGTATTTTTATTCGTAATCAAGTAAAACAAGTGACTGGATTCAAAGCAACGGCCTTATTGATTTTAGGAATTTTGGAAGTCGTTTTAGGGATTGTGTTGATGTTTAATTTACATGTCGGAATTATGGCATTGGCTTACGTCTTTGCGATGTGGTTTGTGATTGATTCTGTCCGTAACTTATTCATGTTAAGTGAAGCCCGTTTAATCAGTACAGCTTATTACTGGTTTTCAATAATTGTTAACATTATCGGTATTTTTATTGGTTTTTCTTTATTTTTCGATCCAATTGTTTCGATGTTAACTTTGTCATTCTTAGTAGGCTTTTATTTAATGTTAATGGGCATTTTTTACGTTGTCCGTGCATTCGCAAAATAAAAAAAGAAGGAACGTTTGTAAGTATGACGTTCCTTCTTTTTTAGAATAATTGATCAAAAAAGACTCCGTTTAAGAAAGAAAAACTTAATAAAAATAAAAATAAGGTGAGCAGATCAAGTGGTAATCCCTTGATGAAATCAGGAATCGGCGCAATACTCATACGGTCTTTCACTCCTGCAAAACCAATGACAAAGAGAGCATACATTCCGCCATAAATCACGACTTCTTTGATGAGATAGTGTGGGTCAATCAAAGTAAAGGTTGAGAGTGCTAATAAAAGTTGAACAACGAGCATCATTTTTTTGATGTCTTTCGTTAAGAATTTTTGATGATAAGGAGCAAAAAAGCTGAGATAGGTGAGGACTAGGCTAAAACCAGTAACAGTTATTGATGTGGTAATACGTTCATTTCCGTATTGCATATAAGGAAGCAGAGTTTCAAATAAAAGACCACTGAGAATATATGTCAAACTAATTAAGAGTCCAACATAACTTACTCGCTTAATGACTAGAGGTTGTTTCTTTTGAATCGTTGATGGGTAGTTATCACATACATAAAACGTAATTAAAATAGCCAGAAAAAAAACTAAACGATTGGCAATAATCATCTAACAACCCTCCTTAAACATTGATTTTTAAATTAAAGGGACTTTGTTTTCCTTCACCTAATACTCGTAGCCGTAGAAAGCGATCAATTGCAGGAGTAAAGCAGTTCATAATCAAAATACCATAACTGACCCCTTCATTAGTTAAACCAAAGAATCGGAAAATAATTACTAGAATACCCACACCTAAAGCAAAGAGATTTTCACCGAATTTAGTTGAAGGCGTGGAAGCATAATCTGTTGCCATAAAAAATGCGCCTAGAATCGCCCCTCCACTGATAATATGCCCAATGATATTTTGCCATGAACCGGTAAACCATCCTTCCGGGCCTAAAACAAAGGCACCTAAGCCAATTGTACCTAGAATAATTAAGGGGATACGAGGTGAAATAATTTTTTTATAGATTAAAAATGCACCGCCTAACAACAAAAGAAACGCACTTGTTTCACCAGCTCGTCCGCCAACAAAACCGAAAAAAGCAGTATTTAAATCATGGGATGATAAGGTTTCACCGGCACGCATGATTGCCAAAGGGGTAGCGCCTGATAGTGTATCAATAGCTGGGTCAAAGGGCTGTGAGGGCAGTTTGCTAAAGGGTGGATCAGGCCAACTAATCGCAAACATTTGTTGATAAAAAAGAGCAACTAAAAACGCTCTTCCACCTAGTGCGGGATTGATAAAATTGTAACCTAAACCGCCAAAGAATTCTTTGATGACGATAATGGCAAATGCTGTTCCAATAACAGGAAAATACCATGGAGCAGATGGAGGCAAATTCATGCCTAATAATAATGCGGTTAACATTGCGCTATAATCCCATTGGTAAGGTCGCTTTATCCATTTAAACCAAAGAAATTCCACTGAGATACCTGTTATCATTGCTAAGAGATAGTTGAAATAGACACTAAACCCAAAAAGATAACCTGAAAATACAAGGGCTGGAAGCAATGCTAAGATGACCATGAGCATGATGTTTTGCGTTTCTTGATTGCCACGGATGTGTGGATTAGGCTGTGTTTTAGGGAACTTAGTTGCTTGTTGAAAAAGTTTTTCGCTTTCAGAATCCTGACAATAACTAGGCATGTTGCATCGCCTCCTTTTTTAAGGCGATTACTTTATTTTTCGCGTCTGTAATAGTCGCTGCCAAGTTTCGTCTCGCAGGGCAAACAAATGTGCAGGCACCACAACTAATACAGGCTTCTGCAAGCAATTCATCACATTTGTCATAATCACCTGCGCGAAAATACTGATCGATACTTAACGGCATTAAACGCATTGGACAAGCTTCTACACATTTGTTGCAACGGATACAAGGATTTTCAGTGAACAGCCAATCGTTATCTTCGTTAAAAACTAACACGCCGTTGCTGCCTTTTGTTGTAGGAACACGCAAAGTCGTAACCGTTCGTCCCATCATAGGACCGCCTAAAATCACTTTACTAGGAGCTCCTTGAAAACCACCAGCAAAATCTATTAATTCACCGGCTAAGGTACCAATTGGACTTTGAATCACTTGAGGGTGCTGTACATCACCAGTAACAGTTGTGTAGCGATTAATTAATGGTTTATTCCAACAAACAGCTTCAGTGATGGCGAAACTAGTGGCGACATTCATCAAAATAACACCAATGTCAGCAGTTAATTTACCTAAAGGAACTTCTCGATCTAAGAGAACTTCAACTAATTGTTTTTCACCACCTGTTGGATAGACAGTAGGTAAGACTTCGATTTGAATAAAAGAGTAAGGGGCAGTTGCTTTTTTCATCGCAGCAATAGCAAGAGGTTTATCGTCTTCAATGCCGATAATAATTACAGGATCATGAAGTAGTTTACGTGCGATTCGAGCACCTTCAATAATTTGCTCCGCTTTTTGTTCCATTAATAAAGCATCGCTACTTAAAAAAGGTTCACATTCGGCACCATTTAATACTAATGTGTCGATTTTTTTGGTCTCATCAATTGCAAACTTAACGTGTGTGGGGAAAGTTGCACCGCCTTTACCAGCGATGCCAGCTTGTTGAATTTTTTGTTTGATGACATCATTTGCTGTTTCTTCCCAATGAAAGGGTGTTGAAAGGAAATCATTATCATAGGTAAAATCATTTTCAATGACAATGGTTTGTGTGGTCTCATTATTTTGATTGGGCCACTCGGTAATGTCTAAGACTTTTCCAGAAACGCTAGCATGAACTTTGGCAGAAACAAAGGCATCGGATTCACCAATAACTTGTCCTTGTTTGACATAATCACCGGGTTGAACAATCGGTTGTGCAGGGGCACCAATATGCTGTGACAAAGGGATAAATACCATATTGGGTTCAAAAATGGCTACTTGTGATTGCTGGATTTCTAGTTTTTGCTTCAACGCTTTTAATGGGGGGCTTAATGAAAAGCCACCAGTTACTTTTTTCTTCATCGTCTTCCTCCTAAAATTATGACTTATAAATAAGTTACTTAAAGTTTAACATAAAACGCTTTCTTAGATAAACCAATAAGGGTACTTTATTTAAAAAAGACGAAAAAAACACATATCTTATTGATATGTGCTCGTATGTTAATTAAAAATAGGCAGACCAGAAAAAGGTGTTTCTTCTAATTTTGTGATACGTTTATTAATTCTTCTCAAAATTCCTTCAGAGAATTCGACAGAACCTAGATTTTTACGGGTCAGAATTAATAGTTCTTTTTCTTTCGTAAAACGTTGTTGTTTACGATAAATGTTGGCTAATCGTTCGACATATTCGTAATGAGTATAGTCTGTATAAGCAATTAAATATAACAATAAATCTTCTGCTTTTTCTAATTCATTATTGCTATAATAAGTAATCGCTTCACGATAAAGTTTAATTTCTAGTTCTTCAAGTAATTTTGCTTGCTGTTTTTGCTTTTTCCATTCATTCACTGAAAGTTTACTAGCAATTTGTCCAGTGGCATCATAAGAAAAAATCACAGGGACATCATTTGGATGTGCTTGTTCTTGATGGATTTTTTTCATGAAATAACCTCCCGTGTTTATGATGTAAGCTAAATATACTATATCTGTTAGAAAATTGCCACATTATTTCCAAGTTGTTTGTTAAGACAAGTTGCGTTTGATTTGAATGTAGCCCCCAATTTCAGAAATTCCCATAAAAATTAATAGACTTCCAAATAACGTCATAATGCTTGCTACTGCTTTAAACATTAACAACAAACCACCAACGACTAATAATGCACCATAAAAAATCCATGGTAAGTAACGTTGGTTTAAACCTTTCAAATTAAATCCTTGTACAATTCGTAAGATACCATTAAGAACGATCAGAATCCCTAAGAAAATCGTCATAATCGTAAAAATTGGTTTCGCTAAGGCTAAGATAGCTGTAGCTGCCACTAGTAATAAAATACCGACAGTCATTTCAAAGCCAACATAACCAGAACGACGTTTCTCTTGGTAAGCACTCCATAAATTCATGATACCTAAAATTGCAACATAACCTGCAATTAAATAGATGATGCCCTGTGTGAATTCTTTTGGATACATGATTGCGAATATCCCTGTTAAAATATAAAGGATGCTACGTAATAAGGCATAGCGTTGAAATTGTTGAATCACTTTACTCATAATGTTCCCTCATTTCATTTGTTTTTTTTTATTTTAACGAAGTTTTGATAAAATAGAAAATTATTTGCTAAAATCGAGGAAATTCATTTGGTAGAGTTTCTAAAGGTCTGTTAAACTAAAAAGAAAAGACTAGGAGAATAAAATGAACCTATTTACAGGATTGTTTGGCGCATTTACCATTGTATTGTATGCTTATTTATTTTCATTAAAAAAAGAATTGGTATTCGTAGCTAAACGTAAGTCAATGTTTTCAATTATTGCCCCAATTATAGTTGCGGGATTTATTAGTGCTTCACAAGTTTTTGCTGAAACTTTAGATGAAAAAATTAGAGGTATCTTTGCCGCCTTGTTAATTTTGAGCTATTTGGTTAATGGTCGTGGGATGACAGAAGATCGCTTTGTCATTCATTCATTGGATAATCGGGGCATTAAATTTACCGAGATTGATCGTGTCGTATTATTTCAAGATACGAAAGAAAAAGTTGTCCGCATTAATTTCTTTAAACGTGGTTTGCGAGGCCCGTTAATGAAGTTTAGTGCGTCCATTGAAGAAATTGCTAGTTTTTTGACCAAGCATTTAAAAGAAGGGACACCGATTGATGTAATTACCCAAGATGAAAAGAGCTAGTGGATTTTCCACTAGCTCTTGTTTTTATTTAAATACACGGAAACGTTCAGATTCTGGTAAAAATTCTTTTTCGCCTGCTTCAGCTTCTTTGGAACCAAAGACTAATTGTGAGCGTAATTTCCAATTTGCAGGAATAGCCCATTCTTTTGCTACTGCGTCATCAATCACTGGATTGTAATGTTGGAGACTTGCACCTAGTCCAGCTTCGGATAAAGCTGTCCATGTGTTAGCAGTGGCAATTCCATTTGATTGCTCCGCCCAAACTGGGAAGTTGTCTGCATATAAAGCAAATTGTTCTTGTAAGTTAGTTACCGTTTCTTCATTGTAGAAAAATAAGACTGTACCAAAACCAGCTTTAAAGCTAGCAAGTTTTTGTTTTGTTCCTTCAAAAGCTTCCACTGGAGTCAATGGTTCTAAAGCTGCTTCAGTTAAGTCCCATAATTTTTCATGTGCATCGCCAAATAAAATAACTACACGTGTTGATTGAGCATTGAATGCACTAGGGCTTGCTTTTACAGCCTCTTTAATTAAGTCTTCAATTTCTGTTTCAGATAAAGAAACATTGCGTCCTAAAGCATAAATTGAACGACGAGATTTGATTGCATTTAAAAAGTTTGTCATGTTATAATCCACCTTTATTTTTTTCTTGATTACAAAAACTAGTATAAACTCTTACTAAAAGTTAGTAAATAAATTTGCTCATGTTTCTTGTGAATGAAAAATAAATACGAACGTATGTTTGAATTTTGGTTCGTGTGTGTTAAAATATGAGAAAGAAGGATATAGAAATTCAGCGAAGAGCAAGCAGACATTCTATAAAATAACAGGAGAATAATTCAGGTAATGCTATAATAGATAAGAAAGTAAAGGAGGGTCTCTTTTGAGTTTGCAATTTATCACAGGTGGTGGGAATACCAATCACCAACAAGCAATTATTGAGTTGGCAAGTGAATGGCTCGCTAACCCCCAGCAAGACGTCTTTTTTCTAGTTCCCAACTATAATAAATTTGAACGTGAGCAAGAGTTACTTGCTCAATTGAAGCAGAAACAAGGTAGTGATGAATTTACATCCATTCGAGGGCAAGTCTACAGTTTTAATCGTTTGGCTTGGTACTTTTTACAGCGTACAGGACAATTTGGTGGAGCGATGATTTCTGAAGTAGGTTCTGCGATGATTATGCGTAAAGTGTTAGAATCCGTCTCAGAAAAATTAACCATTTTTCGAGGAGAAATTAATAAGGCAGGATTTATTGCGCAATTAATCGAATTGTACAAAGAATTTCAATTAGGAAATATTCATGCTCAAGATTTACAGTTTGGACAACAACAAACGGATTTTGAAATGAAAATGACAGAAGTAAAACTTATTTTTTCTGCCTATGAAGAAGAATTAATGCAACGTCAATTACAGATTGAGCAACCAATTCCAATGCTTACACGCTATTTAACACAAACCGGTGAATTCTCCTCAAATGAAGAAATTCCTGATTTAAATAAAAGTCTTTTTATTGTTAGTGGTTTTTCAAATTTTTCTGCACAAGAACAAGCACTACTACAAGTGTTAATGCAACGGAGTCATCTCTGTATTGATTTATATATTGAAAATATACATGGTGAATTAGATGCGATGGAGTTGTTTTTTGAATCCAAGCAAACATATAAACTTTTAAAAAACTTTGCACAAACCTATCAAGTACCCGTTCTTTTTGACAAAAAAGCACACCAATTAGCTTCTGTTTCAGAAGGGTATCTAACCTTAGAAAATTATTGGTATCATAACAAAATTAAGGATAGCGATAAAAAAACTTTAAAAAGTTTTTTAGAGAGTTGGAAAGTTGAAACACCTGAAGAAGAATTACGTCAAATTGGCGTAGAAATTCGGCGATTAGTCGCGTCTTCGGCAAAGACAGATCGACCGATACGCTATCGTGATATTCAGTTAGTGACATTAAATCCAGATATTTATTATTCATTAATTCCAATTGTTTTTGACGAATTAGCGATACCATTTTATTTAGATGAAGATCGTAAAATGGAGCAACATCCCTTAGTTGAGTTCATTCATGCGTTATTTGCGTTAGATAAATATTATTATCGTTTATCAGATATTTTCCGTTTTTTACGAACAGAATTATATATTCCTAGAGAAATGAAAGAAACGAGCAAAGATTGGCAAGAAGCACGTGATTTGTTTCGCTATGCAGTAGATATTACAGAAAACAAAGCGTTATCACATCACTTCCAAGGAAACGATTGGTTAAAAAAAGATGATTGGCAATTAATTGAATATGATTTTGAAGAAAAGCAATTTGCCGATACTGTATCAGTAGAAGAACAAACGAATCAAGTGCGTCGAGCATTTCGTCGAGACATTGCTGCTTTTTTTGAGAAAATTAAAGGAGTGCAAACGAACTATGAAGCACTTGAAGTTTTTTATCACTTTTTAGTGCAACAAGGAATTGAAGCGCAACTAATTTGTTGGCGAAATCAAGAAATTGAGCGTGGTCATTTAGAACAAGCGAGAAACCATGAACAAACATGGTCCGCTTTAATGGATTTAATGGATGAATTTGCTGAAATTTATGGCGAAGATCCGTTTGATTATGCATTGTTTGAAGAAATTTTATCTAGTGGTTTAGCGAACTTAACATTTGGTAAAATTCCTACAGCTATTGATCAAGTGAAAATTAATCCGTTAGATTTGGCAAGACCCATGCAAGCTAAAGTGACCTTTGCCATTGGGCTAGATGAGACAACTTTTCCTAGAAAGATTGAAAATAAAACTTTGCTTTCTAGTGAGGAACGTGCGCAGTTAAATGAAGTTTTAGAAGAGAATCAATATTTACGTGATCATGTGGGAGAAACATTGAGGAATGAACCTTTTGTTGCGTACAATGTTTGGTTATCTGCTGCAGAAAAGTTATATATCACTTATGCAGCGAATCGAGACACGCAACAAAATATCAAAATGTCGCCATATTTAGCACGGTTATTAGACAGTACAGGCATTGAATTGCAACATCGCCAAAGTTTAACGCTTGAAAGCAATCCCGCTCACTATATTGGGACGTACCGCAGTTTAATTCGTCAGTTAAATAGTTTGTATCGTCAAACACAAGATGTCAAAGTCAATCTACCAAATACTTGGCGTTGGTTAGAAAAACAATTACGTGGAGAATACAAACAGTTAGCAGAGCGGGTTTTTGCAAGCCAAAGTCATCGGAATGTTCCAGTTTCTTTACCAAAAGAAACAGCAACGGCATTATATGGCACAGAAATTCATAGTTCTATTTCGCGAATGGAGACCTTCTATCAATGTGAATACCGTTATTTTGTCGATTATGGGTTACGTTTGAAAGAACGCGATATTTATGGTTTAAATCCAGCGATTACTGGTGAATTTTTCCATGATGCTTTAGACCGTTTTTTAACAGTCTTAATTGAAAAAGATATTTCATTAAATCAATTAACTGCGAGTGACCGTGATCGTTTTGTCGATCATGTCTTAAAAGAAATCTTTGGTGAAATTCGTTACAACTTATTAAATCGTTCGGCACGAATGAATTTTATTCGTCATCAATTAAGTAAAACGATTCAACGAGTCACATGGGCCTTACACAAACAAGGGGAGAAAACACAACTTACACCCGTACAAACTGAAGTGTTGTTTGGGCAAATTGCTGGAAAACGTGGGATTCCAGGATTGCAACTACCTTTAAATTCTGGAGGGAAACTTCATCTACGTGGAAAAATTGACCGGATTGATACGGCAATTGTCGATGGTCAACCATGGTTATCGGTTGTTGATTATAAGTCAAGTAGTCGAGAGTTTGATTTAACCGAGGCCTATTATGGATTAGCGATGCAATTAGTTACCTATTTAGATGTTGCTTTGACGGATGCTGTTGAATTAATTGGTAGAGAAGATGCGAAAATTGCGGGTGCTTATTATTTCCATGTGCATAATCCGGTGATGGATAATCAAAAAGCAACCGATGATGAACGATTAAAACAGTATAAATATGATGGCTTGTTTGTAGATGATGCTGAAGTCTTTCCAATTTACGATGACACATTGACGAAATCGAAAAATTCAGCTTTGTTTCCGATTCGCAAAGATAAAAACGAAACATTACAAAAAATTAGTCAAAGTAAAGATAAATTTTATACCGAAGAGGAAATCAATTATTTAATTCAACATAATCGTCAAAAAATGATCGATGGTGGGAATCGTATTCTTTCGGGAGAAATTTCATTAAATCCTTCCTACAAAATGAAAGATAAAAAACGGGCATGTCAACACTGTCCCTTCCGGAGTGTATGTACCTTTGATGTTATGTTACAAGAAAATGAGTACCATCGGATGAAACAATTATCAAAAGAAGAAATTATTGAACGTATGAGGGAGGAAAAAAATGACTAAGATCCCTTTAAGACCTAGTAACGAAACTTTTACTGATACCCAATGGCAAGCGATTTTTGACAAAGGGGATAATTTATTGATTTCTGCTTCTGCAGGGTCAGGGAAAACAACCGTACTTGTTCGTCGAGTAATTGAAAAATTAAAAAGTGGTAGTAATATTGATGAGCTATTGATTGTTACGTTTACCGAAGCTGCTGCTCGTGAAATGAAAGAAAGGATTCAAGTGGCATTGCAAGCTGCTGTCAATCAAGAAAGCGATGCACAGAAAAGAAGTCATTTCGTTAGACAATTAACCTTATTGCCATTGGCGAATATTTCCACTTTACATGCTTTTTGTTTAACCGTCATTCGCCGTTTTTATTTCTTGATTGATTTAGATCCAGTGTTTCGTATGTTAACAGATGAAACCGAGAGTCTTTTGCTAAAAGAAGAAGTTTGGGAAGAGCTACGCGATGCTTGTTATGAAGCACAAGATGAACGATTTTATCGTTTGACTGAAAACTTTTCGAGTGATCGTTCAGATGAAGGAGTGACAGATTTAGTCATGTCTCTCTATACCTTTGCACGTGCTAATCCGAATCCCAAACAATGGCTAGAAAATCTTGCAGATAATTATCAAACGACTGGTGGATTGACGCAAAATCCGTTGTATATGACGCAATTGAAACCGACGATTATGCACACAATAGAAGCTGCGATTCAACGATTGGAAATTGCTTTGCAACTAGCGCAAATCGATACACTAATTGAAAAAGCAGCGATGTTAGTAGCAGATGAATTAGCTCAAGCTCAGCGTTTGCTCATGTATTTTAAAGAGGACGATTTAGACTCCGCTTATGCGCAAATTGAGGGATTATCTTTTGGTCGCTATCCTGCTTTTCGAAAAGCCGAACAAAAGGAATTATCGGAACCAGTCAAACTACAACGTCAAACAGCCAAAGAATTAGTAGAATCAATCAAACAATTCTTTGCTTATTCACCAGAAGAAATGCTAGATTTGATGGAACACGCGCGTCCAATTGTCGAAGAAATGGGAGTTATCACGAAACGTTTTATGGAGAATTTTCAACAACGAAAATTAGACAAAGGTGTGTTAGACTTTAATGATTTAGAACATTTTACGTTAGCTATTTTACAAGGATCAGGCGATGGTAGTGAAGCTGCAGCCTATTACCGTCAAAAGTTTGAAGAAGTTTTAGTCGATGAATATCAAGATGTCAATCGTTTGCAAGAAGCAATTTTGTATTGGGTTCGCGAGCCAGATGATACGCAAGGAAATATGTTCATGGTAGGCGACGTGAAACAATCCATTTATGCATTTCGTTTAGCTGATCCGACATTATTTATTGATAAATACTTAGCCTTTGAACAAGCAAAAGGTGGTCGCCGGATTGTTTTAGCAGAAAATTTCCGTTCGCGTTCTGAAGTATTGCAATTTACCAATCTGGTTTTTGAACAATTAATGGATGAAGAAGTGGGGCAGATTCCGTATGATGAGGCTGCCAAGTTAATTCCTGGTTTTCCAGCGTTTCCAGAGAGCGATCAATTTCAACCAGAACTCCTTTTGTTTGAAAAAGGGATTGAAGAAGATCCCGATGTCGTGGATGATAAGACAGAAGGCGAATTACATGTGGTTGCCTTAAAAATTAAAGAATTAATCAATCAGCAGTTTGAAATTTATGATAAAAAAGCGAAAACCAATCGTCCCGTTCGGTATCAAGATATTGTCTTACTCACGCCTACACGTAAAAATAATTTGGTCATTATGGATATCTTCAAAAAATTTGATATTCCATTAGAAGTCAATGATGCGCAAAACTATTTTCAAGCAACCGAAGTACAAACTATGGTGTCACTCTTGCAAATTATTGACAATCCTTACCAAGATATTCCATTAGTTGCTGTTTTGCGTTCACCCATTGTTGGTTTAAATGAAGAAGAATTAGCGGAGATTCGTTTGACCAAAAGAAATGGCGACTACTTAGAAGCCGTACAACTATATGCAGAAAAAGACACGGAGTTAGCGCAACGTTTACACCAATTTTTATCACAATTAGCTACTTGGCGCGAAATGGCACGACGTCGTTCTCTTGCTCAACTTATCTGGGCTATTTATGAAGAGACGGCCTATTTAGATTATGTCATTGGATTGCCGTCTGGTCGTCAACGATATGCGAACCTAGTCGCATTGGCAAATCGTGCAGAAAGTTATGAACAAAGTAGTTTCCGTGGGTTGTATCAATTCATTCGTTTTATTGAAAAAATGCAAGAAAAAGACAAAGATTTAGCTGAACCGTTAGCTATCTCGACAGAAGATGCTGTGCGTGTGATGACCGTTCACGCTAGTAAAGGGTTAGAATTTCCCGTTGTTTTCTTATTGGATACCACGAAACAATTTAACTACCAAGACTTTCATTCACGCTACATTTTTGAAGAACGTTTAGGTGCAGGGATTCAATTTACCAATGATGAACGGATTCGGTTTGATACCTTACCTTATCAAGCGATTAAGCAAGTGCGTATTCAAAAAGCGCTGTCTGAAGAAATGCGTAAATTATATGTGGCATTTACTCGAGCAGAACAAAAATTATATTTAGTAGGTTCCTATAAAAATAAAGAAGAAGCGTTTAAAAATTGGTCTCGTGCATTAACACAAGAGAATTTCGTCTTAGATGCAGCCTTACGTTTGAATGGAAAAGGTAATTTAATGAATTGGATTGGAATGACTTTAATCCGCCATCCTGACATGCAGCATGTTTATGAAGAAGTTGATGCTGTTCGTCCAATCAATCATGTCGCTGGTTTTCAAATTCATTGGTGGAATCAAGCAACCATTTTAGAAAAATTACCCGGAGCCTTGGCTGAACCGATACCGCCAGAACAATTAGCGATGCAAGCAAGTGAGGAAACCGCCGAATTTCAACGGCGCTTGTCCTTTAGGTATCCTTTAGAAAAATCAACAATGACGACAAGCTATCAATCTGTTTCCGAAATGAAACGAATTTACAATGATCCTGACGAACAAGATATTGCTAAATTAGCATGGGAAAGTACTTTTGAACAAAGTCGAAAACAACATTTTCGTTATGTCTCAGATGAATTGGCGAAACCTAAATTTTTACAAAAAGAAAAAATTGAAGCAACCACTATTGGAAGTGCGACACATACTTTGTTACAGTTACTTCCATTATCGAAAATGCCTACACAAGCAACGATTCAAGAAAAGTTAACGGAATTAGTTACACATCATTATTTAGAGAAAGCTGTGGCAGATAAAGTAAATATTGATTCGATTGTCTGGTTCTATCAAACGGATTTAGGGAAGTCGTTGGTTACGCACGCTGAAAATGTTCATCGAGAACAGCCATTTTCAATGTTAAAAGATGCGCAAACCGTCTTTTTAGATTTTGAAGAATCTGGTGCGGAATTACTTGTGCATGGGATTATTGACGGATATATTGAATTTGAGGATCAAATTATTTTATATGACTTTAAAACAGATGCGGTCTACGCGGATAATGAAGTGCAGCTACAACAGCAATATCAAGGACAGTTACGTTTATATAAAGAAGCGTTGCAACAAGCGTTGAAAAAACCAGTAACTAAAACGTATCTTGTCTTGTTGAATGGCCAAAAAATTTTACAAATGCAAAACTTATAAGTTGTAGAAACAGTAAAAAATGCCCGTATTGTGGTATAATAAGGCGAGAAGAGGTGAGTGCCAATGATGGAGACAAGTAAAACAAACTATACACTTTGTCCAAAGTTTGAAAAAGCTTTTTCAATTTTAGGGAAAAAGTGGAATGGATTAATCATTGATGTGTTACTTCAAGATGGTGAACAGCGATTTGTCGATCTTGCAAAAAAAATTCCCATGCTAAGTGATCGCGTCTTAACAGAGCGCTTGCGGGAGCTCGAACGGGAAGGTATTGTAGATAAAATTGAGAGTTTATACCAACTTACTGAAAAAGGAATTGCCTTAGCAAATGCCTTAGAATCTGTTAAACATTGGAGTCATGATTGGGTAACAGACGAAGAATGTAGTTGATTTCTATCACAATATCTAGTAAACTAAAAAACAATTGGATAAGTAACAAGCGAAGATGGAAACAAGTAATTTGGCTGAAACAGACCAGGGAGATTTGCCATAGACTGAAAGCAATGACTGTATTCGAAAAATGAAATTCACTTCCTGAGCTTGCTTAGTGGAAAAACTAAGCCGGTAGTCACTATCGTTAACGAATTGAGTGCGCGTTATTTGACGCGAAGTAGGATGGTAACACGAGACCTCGTTCCTTTTTGGGAGCAAGGTCTCTTTTTGTTCGCTCGTAACGACACCAATTTTCTTGAATTATTATATTAGAGGAGGCAATCAAATGTCTTTACAGGAAAAACTGGAAGCATTAAAAACAGCGACAATTGAAAAGATTGAAGCAGTTGAAGATTTAAATCATTTAAATCAAATTCGAGTGGAAACACTTGGTAAAAAAGGTCCTATCACAGAAGTTTTACGAGGTATGAAAGATCTTTCCGCAGAAGAGCGTCCAAAAATTGGGAGCTTTGCTAATGAAATTCGTGACGTCTTAACAGGCAAAATTGAAGAGAAAAAAAGAATGCTTGAAGAAGCTGCTATGAATAAAGCTTTGGCAGAAGAAAGCATCGATGTAACCTTGCCAGGAAAACAAATGGTTCAAGGAACACGTCATGTATTGACGCAAATCATGGAAGAAATTGAAGATATTTTTGTTGGCATGGGCTATCAAGTAATTGAAGGATTTGAAGTAGAGCAAGACCATTATAACTTTGAGCGTATGAACTTGCCTAAAGACCATCCAGCACGTGATATGCAAGACACTTTTTATATTTCAGATGAGATTTTAATTCGTACACATACTTCTCCAGTACAAGCACGTACGATGGAAAAACATGATTTTTCAAAGGGACCACTACGCATGATTTCACCAGGGAAAGTTTTCCGTCGTGATACTGATGATGCGACGCACAGTCATCAATTCCATCAAATTGAAGGATTAGTAATCGATGAACATGTGACAATGGGTGATTTAAAAGGAACATTAGAAGCTTTGATGCAACGTATGTTTGGGGCAGACCGTAAAATTCGTTTACGTCCAAGTTATTTCCCATTTACGGAACCTTCTGTTGAAGTGGACGTTAGTTGCTTTAAGTGTGGCGGTAAAGGATGTAACGTATGTAAACATACTGGTTGGATTGAGATTTTAGGTGCTGGGATGGTACATCCAAACGTTTTAGAAATGTCTGGCATTGACTCAGAAAAATACTCAGGCTTTGCTTTTGGATTAGGACCTGACCGAATTGCGATGCTACGTTATGGAGTGAACGATATTCGTAACTTCTATCAAAACGATACGCGATTCATTCGTCAGTTCAAGGGGGAATAAAACAAATGTTAGTTTCATATAAATGGTTAAATGAATATCTTGATTTATCAAAGGTTTCACCACAAGAATTAGCAGATAAAATGTCTGTTACAGGGATTGAAGTTGAAGCAGTCGAAGTACCTGCAGAAGGTTTGAAAAAAATTGTAGTTGGTGAAGTGATTGAATGTGTGGATCATCCTGATTCAGATCATTTACACATTTGCCAAGTGAATATTGGTGAAGAAGAATTATCACAAATTGTTTGTGGTGCACCAAACGTTAAAGCAGGTATTAAGGTGATTGTTGCTTTGCCAAATTCACGCATTGCAGGTAATGTAAAAATTAAAAAAGGCAAAATGCGTGGTCAAGTATCAAATGGCATGATTTGTTCATTAGAAGAAATCGGTTATTCAGATAGTGTCATTCCGAAAGAGTACTCAGAAGGTATTCAATATTTACCTGCAGATGCTGTGCCGGGTGAACCAGTCTTTTCATATTTAGATATGGATGATGCGATTATTGAATTGTCTATTACTCCAAACCGTGCAGATGCGTTAAGTATGCGTGGTGTAGCGTATGAAGTTGGTGCAATTTACAATCAAGTACCAAATTTTAAAAAAGAAGAATTACAAGAAGTAGCGAAACCAGCGAGTGAAAAAATTTCTGTTAACGTAACAGATACCACAGATACACCATCTTATCAAATTCGTATTATCGAAAATGTAAAAATTGCCGCAAGTCCGCAATGGTTACAAAATATCTTGATGAATGCTGGAATTCGTCCAATTAACAACGTTGTCGATGTGACAAATTATATCTTATTATTGTTTGGACAACCGTTACACGCATTTGATTACGACAAATTAGGTAGTCAAGAAATCGTGGTGCGTCGTGCACAAGCCGAAGAAGAATTAGTCACATTAGATGGTGTGACACGTCAATTAACAACAGAAAATATTGTGATTACAAACGGTCAAGTACCAGTTGCTTTAGCCGGTGTAATGGGCGGATTAGATTCAGAAATTGACAATCAAACAACTACTGTGGCATTAGAAGCCGCTTTATTTGAACCATTGTCTATTCGTCGTACGTCAAAACAGTTTAATTTACGTAGTGAATCTTCTTCACGTTTTGAAAAAGGGATTAACAAAGCAACTGTTGATCAAGCCTGTGACGTAGCTGCAGCAATGATTGCGAACCTTGCTGGTGGCGAAGTTTTAAGTGGCGCAGTTAAAGGCGCAGAGGTTGTTGCCAAAGATGTCGAAGTTGAAATTACGTTAGCACGTATCAATAATTACTTAGGGACAGCGTTAACTGTCGCTGAAGTCAATGGTATTTTTGATGCTTTAGGCTTTGTTTACAGCGAAAACGATGACCATTATGTGGTTGTAGTACCGCCACGTCGTTGGGATATTTCAATTGAAGCGGATATTATTGAAGAAGTAGCTCGTATTTATGGCTACAATAACTTACCATCTACGTTACCAAGTGGTGAAACAGTGGCAGGTGCATTGACACGCGAACAACGCTTAACTCGTAAAGTACGTAGTTTATTTGAAGGTAATGGCTTAAGTGAAGCGATTAGCTATGCGCTAACAACAGAAGAAAAATCAATGCAATTTATGATGAAAGAAAGTCAACCAACCCGTTTAGATTGGCCAATGACCGAAGATCGTTCGGTATTACGTTTGAACTTAATTAGTGGGTTGTTAGATGATGTCGCGTATAATGTGGCACGTAAAAATACACAACTAGCTTTATATGAAGTTGGACGTGTCTTCTATCAAAATGAAGAGGCGAATGTTGCTTTACCAATTGAAGAAACGCACATCGCGTTTGCTTTATCTGGTGAGTGGACAACCAAAGATTGGCAAGGCAAAGGTGAAAAGGTTGATTTCTATCACGCAAAAGGTGTGTTAGATAACTTGTTTGCGATGCTATCATTAGAGGATGTCATTACGTTTGAAAAGACTAGTGAGATGAAAGAGATGCATCCAGGTCGTACAGCGAACATTTATTTAGGTGAAACAAAAGTTGGTTTTATCGGTCAAGTGCATCCTTCTGTAGCCAAAGCATATGATGTTCCAGAAACGTATGTTGCAGAGTTAAACTTAGAAGCGTTGTTAGCCAATGATGCTGGTAAATTAATTTATCAAGCCGTATCTAAATTCCCAGCAGTGTCACGAGACATTGCGTTATTAGTAAAAGAAGAAATTTCGAATCAAGAAATTGTGAAAGAAATTAAACAAGCTGCGGGTAAATTCTTGACAAATGTGGAAATTTTTGACGTTTATCAAGGGAAAAATATCGAAGCAGGTCACAAATCATTAGCATACAGTTTAACTTTTGTGAATCCAGAAGCGACATTAACAGACGAAGAAATCAATCGTGCGATGGATAAAGTAACAAAAGCATTGACTGAGTCATTCGAAGCTGTGATTCGTTAATAGTGATAGTCAACAAGTTTGTTGTATAAACTATCCGAATATAATAGAGCGTATTCTTGCAACTAAGCAGAAGTACGCTTTATTATTCGGATAGTTTTTTGTATATCGTTTTGGCTGATTTTTTTAATAAAAGCGCGTATTTTCGCGTATTTTATGGTGTGATTTAAATAGGAGGGGAGTCGTATGGGGGTATTTGATCGTTTGTCAGAACCAGTCTTTTTGCGCGAGTATCAAGACCATTCTGACCAAATCCAACAATTAAAAGAAATCTATCCAACTTTAAATGAGGTTGGTAAAAGTGTGTTATTAAAAGATATGCAATTGATTGAATATGGAATGATTGGAGAGAAAAATATTGCTTTTGAACTGAGCCATAGCCATCTGCCAATGTACATAATACATGACATTTATCTTGAACATGAAGGATTATCTGCGCAAATTGATTATTTAGTACTGACTAGAAAAATGTGTTTTGTGATTGAGTGTAAAAATTTATATGGAAATATTGAGATAAATCATCGTGGTGATTTTATTCGCTCGATAGGAAAATGGAAAAAAGAAAGAATTTATTCACCAATTACTCAAAATCAACGCCATATTGAATTGCTAAAGCGTTTGCGAAAGAAAGAACAGAATCTATTTATGCAGAAACTACAACAATTATTTAGTGAAGAACGCTATCAATCAATTGTGGTTTTAGCAAATCCTAAAACAGTAGTCAATGATCGTTATGCGAGGAAAGAAGTGAAATCGCAGGTTATTCATATTGATCAATTGATTACTTATATAAAACAAATCCTTGAAAAATCTAAAAATGTGGCTTTCTCAGACAAAGATTTAAAAAAATGGGCAGAATTACATTTAGCATTGCATCAATCTAAGACGTATGAGTACAAAAAACGTTATGACAAATATCAAGAAGATGTACCATCTGTAAGTAATCAAGAAACGCTGATTCTGTCATTAAAAGCCTTTCGTCTAAAAAAAAGTAGAGAAGAAAACGTTAAAGCGTTTTATATTTTTAGTGATAAGCAAATGAATGATTTAATGATGAAAATGCCTAAAACGAAACAAGAGTTATCCAAAGTAACAGGATTTGGAGAAAAAAGAATTAATAAATTTGGTGAAGAGTTACTAGAAATTATTCATCAAAATACATAGGAAAGTAGGGAATAATATGAAACATTTACGAGGTATCTACTCGATATAGCTGAAAGGATAGGCACTATATCGAGGATGTTTTCCTATCAATTTTCAGCTATATCGTCATTATGTATCTAAATAATGAGGAGATATCGCTGTGAATAAAAAAATTATCAAGATATTTCAAACAAAATTAGGATTATATATTCTTTTAGGCATATGTGTATCCTTTTGACAAACAAGTAACGTTTATTTTTTACAATAATTCTTGGATCAAGTAAAGGAACAACCGCTAATCTGGATGATTGGTTATGTGATTACGTTATTTTTAAGTCCGTTACTAGCGTATGTGGCAGAATATCCGTTTAATCAATTGCAGCAAGGGATTTATTATTTTGTGAAACAGCAAGTCTTGCAAAAAATGAGTACAATTGATTATCTGACGTATTTACGTTATTCTCCTGGAGAATTATTACAAAAAATTGAAGTTGGTGCGACAGCCGGACGCAATATCTATGTGAAATTTTATTGTTGTTTGTTTCGAGAGTTGCTGCCAGAAGTGATATTTACACTATTTTTTATTCTATTTATTGATAAAAAAATGATTCCTCTAATTCTATTGGGGTGTCTAGTTGTTTTTTTTCTTTACAAGGATTTTATTGAGAGTGCTTCAGTCATTAAAAGAGGCGACCTTGCTTTCCGAAGAACGGCTGAATACAACTGAACCGAATGTATATCAAAGAACTGGCAACTTATCAACAAACAGCGAAAAAAGCAACAAACGTAACAACTAAAATGGCATTCATTCATGAAGCATTTTTTGCTTGTTTTGCATTGAGTGTCGCTTTGTTAAAAGTGTCGGTTGTTGTCTTGTTTTTTACAAAGCATTTAACCTTGTCACTTGGTGGTTTTATTGCATTGTTAGCATATATGGATAAGATTTACCAACCAATTGCCATTTTCAACGTGTTATTTGTTCAATATCGTTTAGATAAGATTGCTTATGCACGGTTAGAAACTATTTTGCATGCAAAAGATGATAAAAACTAATCATATCACAGCATTGGCATGAAAAAATTGATTGCTTGTCGCTGGAAAATCTTTCGTTTCAGATTGACGGGAAAATGATTTTATCAAATATTTCACTGCAATTTGAAAAGGAAATCTATGGTTTAGTAGGGAAAAGTGGTTCTGGTAAATCAACTATTCTTAAAGTGTTATTGGGTTTATTTCATCCTAGTGAAGGGACAGTACGGATAAATAATCAGAACTTGGATGAGTTTAATCTTTCGTCGGTTTATTAGCAGATGTTCTATTTGTCGCAAGATGCGCCTATTTTTGAAGGAACGTTACGGGAAAACATTGTGTTGGATTGTTCAGCAACTGATTCGGAAATTGAAAAAGTGTTGCAAAAATGTCAATTAGGCACCTTTTTGCAACACTTGCCAGATAAATTAGCAACCAAAAATTGACCAAACTATCCCCGTAGTTCCTACGGTTCTTGATTTTATTTATGCCAATGCGTGTATTCTCATGCCCTCAGTTAGAATATTGATACTTGCATTGATGTCTCGGTCAAACAAATAGGACACGTCCATTCTCGAATGTCGAGTGATTTCTTGCCATCTTTATGACCGCATTCTGAACAGAGTTGACTGGATGGAAACCATTGATCAATTTTGATAATTTCACGTCCATACCAGTCCGCTTTGTATTGTAATTTCGTTACAAAGCTAGACCACGAGACATCAGAAATGCTTTTCGCTAGTTTATGGTTACGCAACATCCCTTTTGTGTGTAAGTCTTCCATACAAATAATATCGTGGTTTTTGATTATTTCTGTACTCAACTTATTCAGAAAGTCGTTGCGCTGATTTTTCACCTTTTCATGTAGTCTAGCCACTTTTCGTTTCTGCTTTTGATAATTTTTTGCTTCAAGGAGAGAAAGACCTTTCTTTTTAGCGAGTAATGCGCGTCTTGATAACTTACGTTGTTCACGGTTCAATTTCTTTGCCATTTTTGACGTGAATCTATTGTTAGCAATTTTTTGACCATCAGAAAGAATCGCGAAGTCCGTAATACCCAAGTCAATGCCAATCGCAGCATTCATTTTAGGTAATTCACTAATTTCTTCTTTGCATAACAAAGAAACGTAATAGTTACCACTTGAATTTTTTCGAATGATCGCATGTAAGATGCGTCCTTTGAGCTCTCGACTCTTAGCGAACGTAACAAGTCCTAACTTCGGTAATTTCACGAAGCGATTTTTAATTTCAATACTGTTAGTTATATTTTTTGTGGTATAGCTTTGGACAAGATTTTTTTACTTTTAAATTGTGGGCGCCCATTTTGCTTTTTAAAGAACCGAGAAAAAGAATCAGAAAGGTTTTTCAATGAGGATTGAATCGCAATGCTATCAACTTCCTTTAACCAACGTGTCTCTGGATTTCGTTTCATTTGTGGAAGCATGGCGGAGCAAGAATGATAGGATAGTCCTTTTCCAGTAGTCGTATATTCGTGATTCCACAAATTCAAAAAATAATTATAGACAAATCTTACACAACCAATTGTTTTGACAATTAATAGTTCTTGTTCTTGATTCGGATAGATTCTAAATTTATAGGCTTTATGTTGTAGCATACAAATTCACTTCATTTCTTTTTCTGATTTGTTCTTCACTGGGAATAGAGTGTTGTGGGTACACGCAATAAGTAAATGGATAGGGTCTTTGTCTGATTCCATTTCCATCATTTTTACATTATTATCAGCAGCGATTTGTTTCAATAGATGAACTTCTGACATACAAAAGCACCTCGTCATTAGCTTAACATATGCATTTTTAAAAAATCAATCATAGCAAAGTGTTTCAAGGTTATTTAGTTTATATCCATCAGTTGTTTAACCTAGCTAAAGCGAGGTCACAACTGAAGCCGATTCATCCTATTGATTGAAATCACGGGTGTTCTAGGCTAATCCATAAAAAGGTTAAAAATCACAATCAAGATATTTACTTTTCTTTCTGTCATGCAAAATAGATAAAAATATCCCATTCCTAATAAAAAGGTGAGTACGATAAAAGCAATTGCTGTAAATTTACCCACAGTATTTGTTTCTTAGAAAAGATGATTGGTGACAAAAGTGCCATAGAAGCGATCGTTTAAACCAAGTGATGTTGTATAATAGTCAAAGAAAAAACCACCAACAAATAATAAGACATCAACTATCATCAATAATTGAATCATTCTTTTCATAAATCCACCTCTTTCAATAACGATAAATAAAAAAGGAAACGGCATGAGACGCGCGTTTCCTTTTTTTTAACCGAAATAATTAATACCCATAGCAGATTTTACCTCTGCTAAAGTTTGAGCAGCAACTTTTTCTGCTTCTTGACTACCTTGACGCAAAATGTCCATTACAGCAGCAGGATCTTTAGCAAACTCTTCGCGACGTGCACGAATTGGTGCTAATTCTTCTTCTAAAACGTCAATCAAGTAACGTTTAATTTTCACATCGCCTAAGCCACCACGACGATAATGATCTTTTAATTCTTGGATGTATTCTTTGTCTTTACCAAAAACATCAAGATAAGTGAAGACCATATTTCCTTCTACTTGCCCAGGATCTTGTACATGAATGTGATTGGGGTCAGTATACATACTCATCACTTTCTTTTGCACAACATCAGCAGGATCAGCTAAATAAATCCCATTGCCTAATGATTTACTCATTTTTCCATTTCCGTCAATTCCTGGCAAACGTCCCATCCCTTTTGGAGGAAAGACACCTTTTGGTTGAATTAACACATCACTATACGTTGAGTTGAAACTATGCACAATTTCTTGTGTTTGTTCTAACATTGGTTTTTGGTCTTCGCCGACAGGGACTAAATTTGCTTTAAAAGCAGTAATATCTGCTGCTTGTGATACCGGATAGATAAAGAAGCCTGTTGGTACACCTTCACCAAAGTTTTTTTGCTCAATCTCTGTTTTTACTGTCGGATTACGACGAACACGAGCAACGCTAACTAAGTTTAAGTAAAACATGGTTAGTTCAGCAATTTGTGGAATTTGTGATTGAATAAATAGTGTGGTTTTTGATGGATCTAAACCAACAGCTAAATAATCTAGTGCAACTTCTAAAATATTAGAAGAAACTTTTTCAGGTGTTTTTGCATTATCGGTTAATGCTTGCACGTCTGCAATCATTACATATAATTTATTAGTTGGGTCTGCTTGCATCTCGACACGTGTTTTTAATGAACCGACATAGTGTCCAAGGTGCAAACGACCAGTTGGGCGATCCCCTGTAAGAATAGTATTCAAATTCTTCACCTTTTCCTTTTATAGTCTCTAAGTCATCTTACCTTTTTTCGTGAAAATACACAATCATTTATGGTGAGATTCTTTGGGAATTTTGTTTTAATTTTCTAACATTTTCATGTTAGAAAATTACCCGTTTTTACAAAGATAAGTGCTTTTCTTATAAAAAAACTTTACAAAATTGAAATTTCAAGCTTATAATATTTACTAGCCCATAATTAAAACAGGCTCATCATACGAAATATAGGAGTGTGAAAGAAAGAATGTCAATGATTGAATTTAAAAACGTTGAGAAATACTACGGAAAATTCCATGCGTTGAAAAATATTAATTTGGAATTTGAAAAAGGGGAAGTTGTCGTAGTTATCGGACCATCAGGCTCTGGAAAAAGCACGATGTTGCGTACAATTAACGGCTTAGAAACAATTTCTTCAGGAAATCTTTTAATTAATGACAAAGATATCCGTAGCAAAGAAACAAAATTAACAGAAATCCGCCGCAATATTGGGATGGTTTTCCAGCATTTTAATCTTTACCCTAATAAAACGGTGTTAGAAAATATTACGTTGGCACCGATTAAAGTTTTGAAGCTTAGTGAAACAGAAGCAATAGAGCGTGCGGAAAAAATTTTAGATCGTGTCGGTATGTTGGACAAAAAAGATTCGTATCCTTCCATGCTTTCAGGTGGTCAACAACAACGTGTAGCAATTGCGAGAGGATTAGCGATGCAACCAGAAATGTTGTTGTTTGATGAACCAACTTCAGCACTTGATCCAGAAATGATTGGAGACGTGTTGGATGTTATGAAAAAAATTGCCCATGAAGGGATGTCAATGATTGTTGTAACACATGAAATGGGTTTTGCACGAGAAGTAGCGGACCGCGTAATTTTTATGGCTGAAGGACAAGTGTTAGAAGATAGTCGCAATGTAAAAGAATTCTTTGAAAATCCACAAGAGGAACGTGCGCAACAATTCATTAGTAAAGTAATCAACCATTAGGAGGAAAAGCAATGATTAAAAAAACTTTTTTTTCCTTACTCATTCTAGTGGCGGCAGTTTTTAGCTTATCTGGTTGTAAATCAGGGAGTGTTGCTGACTTGGATATTTTGGAAACAAGTAAAGAGTCAAATGAAATTATTTGGGGCGTAAAAAATGATACGCGTCTATTTGGTTTAATGGATATTCCTTCTCGTGAAGTAAAAGGCTTCGATATTGATATTGCTAAAGCAATCACGGAAAAGATTCTTGGACGTGATGGTCGTGCGACGTTTGTTGAAGTAACATCTAAAACACGTATTCCGTTATTAAAAAATGGAAATATTGATGCAATTATCGCGACAATGACGATTTCAGAAGAACGTAAAAAACAAGTTGATTTCTCAGATGTTTACTTTGACGCAGGACAGTCTTTGTTAGTGAAAAAAGGCAGTCCAATCACCAGTGTTGATAATTTAGATGAATCAACGACTGTTTTGGCTGTAAAAGGTTCCACATCTGCAGTCAATATTCGTAAAGCATCACCCAATGCGAAGATTTTAGAATTAGAAAACTATGCAGAAGCCTTTACTGCATTGCAAGCCGGTCAAGGAGATGCGATGACTACCGACAATGCCATTTTATTAGGAATGGCAAGTGAAAATCCCGATTATGAATTAGTTGGTGGCACATTTACCGAAGAACCTTATGGTATTGCGATTAATAAAGGACAAGAAAATTTCCTTCAAGCAGTCAACAATGCATTAAGAGAAATGCATGAAGATGGAACTTATGATGAGATTTATACAAAATGGTTCCCAAATGACGAAAGTGGAAAAGTAAAATAGGAGGGGATACGATGATTGAGTTGTTTCAAGCAAATGCAGATTTGTTTTTTGAAGGATTTAAGTATACGATCCTTTCTAGTGTATTAGCGTTAATTTTTAGTTTGGTTATCGGTACGTTAATGGCCATTTTTCAGCTATCTGAAAATGCAATTATTCGCAATTTAGCCAAAGCTTACGTTGAGTTTTTTAGAAATATTCCCTTATTAATTATTGTCATGTTTTTTTATGTTGTTTTACCGTTATATGGTATGCCATTTGATGGTTTCCAAGCAGGGACGATTGGATTAACAATTTATACATCAGCCTTTATTGCAGAAACTGTTCGTTCAGGAATTCAAACAGTACCAAAAGGGCAGATGGAAGCAGGATTATCTTCTGGTTTTACTTATAGTGAAACCATGCGGTATATTGTGTTACCCCAAGCGTTTAAAATTGTGATTCCTCCATTAGGGGGGCAATTTATCAATTTAATTAAAAACTCTTCTATTTTAGCGATGGTTGCTGGTTTAGATTTAATGTATCAAGGGGATTTAGTTGCGAACGCCACCTTTATCACATTTGAAACGTATATCATTGTCGGCGTTTTTTACTTAATTTTGACGTTGCCGTTATCGTATGTAATGGCCTATTTAGAAAAACGTTGGGCAGTTCGAGGATAGAAAGGAGACAACAATGGATTTTATCGGTGCATTTTCATTCGTAAATTTACGATTTTTATTAGATGGCTTACAGATTACTGTTGCGGTTTCCGTGCTATCGATTGTATTTAGTTTTTTAATTGGTGGTTTAGTGGGAACGTTACGTTTTGCAAATATTCCGTTCTTTTCAAAGATTTTAGGTGTATTTGTTGATATTATTCGTAATTTACCGCTACTATTGATTATCTTTTTCACGTATTTTGCTTTACCACAAATCGGAATTCGTTTTAACATTTTTTGGTCCGCAGTAGTTGCATTGACTATTTTTGAATCAGCGATGTTATCAGAAATTTTCCGTGCAGGATTAAATGCAGTACCAAAAGGGCAAATGGAAGCAGGTCTTTCAACGGGCTTGTCTTATGTGGAAACCATGCGTACAATTGTATTACCACAAGCTTTTCGTTCAATGATTCCTGCAATTGTGAGTCAGTTGATTTCATTAGTGAAAGATACGTCATTAGCAGTGATTATTTCACTTCCTGATTTGACCCACCACGCGCGTATTATTTATGGTCAAAATACGAATTATGTGATTCCAATGTTCGTTGCAATGACTTTAAGTTACTTTGCGATTTGTTATGTCTTATCATTGTTATCGAAATATTTAGAAACTAGAAGATATAACTATTAAAAAATAGGCTGTGAAGAAGTAAAAAAGGCTTCTTTCACAGTCTATTTTTGCTTTCCGAAGAGAAAACTTGAAAAAAAAGTCAAAAAAGTACAAAATAAAGAAACAGACTCTGTCTAGAAGAAACAAAGGATGGAAAGAAATGACAAACACACAACCTATTGGCTTTATTGATTCAGGTGTCGGCGGTTTAACTGTTGTGAAAGAGGCAATTAAACAGTTACCAAATGAAAATATTATTTATTTAGGCGATACGGCTCGCTGCCCGTATGGACCACGACCGGCTAAGCAAGTAATCGAATATACGTGGCAAATGACCAAATTTTTACTAGAAAAAAACATAAAAATGCTTGTAATTGCATGTAATACTGCAACGGCGGTAGCGTTAGAAGAAATTAAAGCGCAATTAGATATTCCAGTCGTCGGTGTGATCTTACCTGGTACTCGTGCTGCAGTTAAAGCTACGAAAAATCGTCAAATCGGTATTATAGGAACAGCGGGTACAATTAAAAGTAGTTCGTATGAGCAAGCAATTAAAATGAAAGTGCCTGAAGCATCGGTGACTAGTTTAGCTTGTCCTAAATTTGTACCGATTGTTGAAAGTAATCAATTTCAATCATCGGTAGCTAAAAAAATTGTTGCTGAGACGTTATTACCATTGCAACATAAAAAATTAGATACATTAATTTTGGGATGTACACATTACCCATTATTACGCCCTATCATTCAAAATATAATGGGCAGTCACGTCAAACTGATTGATTCAGGGGCAGAAACAATTGGTGAAGTAAGTATGTTATTGGATTATTTTGATATTGCGAATGTCAATGTGATGTCGCAACCAGATTATTCTTTTTATACGACTGGTTCGACAGTTATGTTTGATGGTATTGCAAAAGAATGGTTAGCATCAACAAAGGTACAGTCACAACATATCGAATTAGGAGGAAAAGAATAAATGCGACACGATGGCAGAGGCGCGCAACGCTTGCGTCCTATTACAATTAAAACACATGTTTACAAACACCCAGAAGGCTCTGTGGTGATTTCATTTGGCGATACCGAAGTAATCTGTTCTGCAACAATCGAAGAATCAGTGCCACCATTTTTAAGAAATACTGGCACTGGATGGGTAACAGCAGAGTATAGCATGTTACCACGAGCAACCAACACGAGAAACCGTCGTGAAAGTTCAAAAGGAAAATTAACTGGACGTACGATGGAAATTCAACGTCTGATTGGTCGTTCTTTGCGTGCGGTTGTTGATTTAGAAAAATTAGGAGAGCGCAGTATTGTCGTTGATTGTGATGTTGTACAAGCAGATGGTGGGACACGTACTGCAAGCATCACTGGTGCGTTTGTGGCGTTGCGTCTGGCGGTTAATAAATTATTACAAACAAATACTTTACAAGAAGATCCAATCAAAGAACATCTAGCAGCAATTAGTGTGGGGATTTTACCAGATAACACTTGTGCTGTGGATTTGGATTATGTAGAAGATAGCGCCGCACAAGTCGATATGAATTTAGTCATGACTGAAGCAGGGCGTTTTGTGGAAATCCAAGGAACAGGTGAAGAAGCAACCTTCGATGGGGAACAATTAAATGCGATGCTCGTTTATGGTAAGACAGCGATTGAAGAGCTAATTGCTGCTCAAAAGAGTGCGTTATACGCTGATGAAGAAGGACGCGCACAAATTGTTGATAAAACAATTATGATTGCTACTGGAAATTTAGGCAAAGCCAAAGAATTTGCGGAAATGTTTGCTAAAGAAGGCTATCAAATTAAAACCTTAAAAGATTTTCCTGATTTACCAGATGTTGCAGAAACAGGTAGTACCTTTGAGGAAAATGCGCGTTTGAAAGCTGAAACTATCGCTAACATTTTACAATGTCCAGTTTTAGCAGATGATTCTGGTTTAAAAGTTGATGCACTAAGTGGGATGCCAGGCATTTATTCTGCTCGTTTTGCTGGAGAACATAAAAGTGATGCGTCAAATAATGCGAAATTGTTGTACGAATTAACGGATATCCCCGAGAATGAACGAACAGCGCAATTTCATTGTACGTTAGTTCTTGCTGCACCTAAAAGAGAAAGTCTTGTTGTGGAAGCAGAATGGCCAGGAAAAATTGGTCGTATTCCACGTGGAGACAATGGTTTTGGATATGATCCATTATTTGTTGTGGATGGGATGAATAAGACTGCTGCTGAACTTTCAAGTGAAGAAAAAAATAGATGTAGTCATCGTGGACAAGCCATTGAAAAATTGAAATTGCAATGGAAAGAATGGTTAGAAGGAGGGGCTTAAAATGAAATATTTAGTCGTTAGTGATAATCATGGAGATCGTAAAATTTTAGTTGATCTCTTTGCCCGTTACCAAGGGAAAGTTGATTATATTTTCCATTGTGGTGATTCTGAATTGCCTGGCGATGATGAATTGTGGCAACAGGCGTATGTTGTTACTGGAAATTGCGATTATGATCCTAAATATAAAAAAAGCCAATTAGTGGATACTGGCATGGATCGTGTTTATTTTACACACGGACACTTATCTGATGTTCGTTTTGGTATTACGCGTCTAGGACTAGAAGCACAAGCAGTAGACGCCAATATTGTCTTATTTGGACATACGCATCAAATTGGTTGCGAAAAGGTAGGAAAACGCTTATTTTTGAACCCTGGCAGTATTTCACAACCTCGAGGTCCGATTCAAGTGAAAAGCTATGCGATTATCGATAGTACGCCAGATGCTTATTCAGTACAATATTACGACCGTGATTTTCAAGCCGTACCAGATTTATCTTTTGTATTTAAAAAATAAATCTTATGAATTTTTAAAGAAAGCGATTTTCTCGCTTTCTTTTTCTATTTTGAGGTAAAATAAGGAGTAATGTAAGAGCGGAAATGGAGGTATTCATTTGATTGGTAAATACACTGAAGCTTTGTTGATGGAGAACCAAGAAACTTTTTTGGTGCCTGCTGATAACGTAGCGACCGTATTATATAGCCATCCTTTAGAACATGCGTTACTAGTGTTATCTAAAGTTGGTTATGCAAAGATTCCAGTCTTGGATTCAGAAGATCATTTAGTTGGCTTAATTAGTTTAGCAAATATTGTCGACAAAATGATGGGCTTAACAGGATTTGATATGAATCAAATAGAAGGGCTAACTGTGGCAGATGTCATGGAAGTAAATGTGCCTACTATTCAAAATAAAGATGATTTAGAAGATATTTTACATTTGTTAGTGCAAGGTTCATTCTTACCCGTTGTCAATGAAGACAATGTATTTGAAGGAATTATTACTAGAAAAGAAATCTTAAAAGCAGTGAATCATTTAGTCCATGAATTAGAGAAACGATATACTGTGTCAACCAAAGGAATCATCAAAGAAAAATTAATTAGTTAAAAAAAGCGAGTGTAATTCATCACTGAATTACGCTCGCTTTTTTATTTTGCTGCCACAATAGGTGTGTTGGGAATTGTAAAACCTGCCTGAGATAGTTCATAAATCGAGGCGCTTAACAATTCTTCTTGAATCTTGTGTTGACGACCATTACTAACATACATTGTGGTACGAATGGCGTAATTACTATTTCCTAAATCAACGATTCCAAAAATAACTGGTGGTGTTTGAATAAATTCAGCGTATTTTTGAACGATTTGTTGGTTTGCACGTTCAATCGCTGCTTGAATACCATCTAGATCCTCTGATGTATCAATACGAACATCCACTAAGACACGCATATCCGCACGCGAAGTATTGCTGATTGTGGTAATGTTACGGTTTGGCACAAAATGTACCGTACCATCTGTTGACTGTAGTTGTAACGTGCGCAAGCCAACAGAAGTTACGGTTCCTTCGATGGTTAAATCATTTAATTTAATATAATCACCAACATCAATTTGTTGTTCAGTAATAATGAAAAAACCTGTGATAATATCGTTCATAAACCCTTGTGCGCCAAGACCGATTGCTAAACCAGCAATCCCTGCTCCAGCGAGCAATGAACCAACCGGAATGCCAATCGTTGATAATAGGGCATAGATAAAGAAAAAACCTAATGTGTAATGAACGACATTTCGAATTAAGGTATGTAATGTCGTCATTCGTACTTCATTTGTTTTCTTTTTACTATAAGAAGTAAAGGTGCGATCAACTAAAAAATCTGCCAGACGAGTTAATATAGTAAACAATATAATAATAAACAAAAGAGTAATTGTTTTTTGAATGATTAATCCCGTAATGGCTTCCCAATTCAGACTCAGCCACCATCGTTGTAGAGCATTTAATTGTTGAGCAGCAGGTTCAATGATACTCACATCGGATGAATCAACCGTTGAATCTGCTGTCCCAACTGTTCCTAAAAGAAAATACATGCGCATCCCTCCAATACTTGCTGTTCCTTATTGTAACAAGGATTAGTTAAAAAAGGAATGAAATACTTGAGGATAAATAAAAAATTAAGATAAATGCACGCCTTTATCGACAAAAATTGTTTCACCAATAATTCCACCAGATAATGGGCTAATTAAGAACGCACAAACGTTTCCGACTTCTTCAATCGTTACGCCGACATGGTCTGGTGTACGGTCTTCTGATAGTTGGATTAGTTTTTGGTAATCTTTTACGCCTGTTACAGCTAATGTTTTAATTGCGCCTGCTGAAATAGCATTGACACGAATTTTTTGTGGAGAAAGTTCAGCTGCTAAGTAACGAACAGATGCTTCTAAAGCTGCTTTTGCAATACCCATCATGTTGTAGTTTGGTACAGCACGTTCTGCACCCAAATAAGTCAATGTAACAATACCGCTGTTTTCAGCTAAGATTGGTTTTGCATAATGCGTCACAGCGATTAATGAATAGCTACTGATGTCTTGTGCTAAAGCATACCCTTGACGAGAAATATCGGTAACATCACCTTGTAAATCTTCTTTGTTTGCATACGCAACGGCATGAACAACCCCGTGGATTTCGCCAGCATATTCTTTAATTTCATCAAAGCCTTTGGCGATACTTTCATCACTGGCAACATCTAGTTCAACTAGAAATTCGTCGCCTTCTAATAATTTTTCCAGAGGTTTTTTCATACGCTCATTTTGGTAAGTGTAGATAACTTCTGCACCTTGCTCACGTAATGCTTGTGCACAACCCCAAGCGATACTACGTTTATTTGCGACGCCCATTACGACAATTTTTTTACCAGTTAAGAAACTCATAATTCCACTCCTTGTAATAAATAGATAATAAATACATTCCATTTCAATTCATGGCATGCTACCATGATTACTTATTATTAGATAAAATTGTTTGATTGTCAAACTAAATTTACTTAATTAATTCTAAAGTTGCCAAATTAATGAAAATATGATACTTTGATAATCAAAATAACTAAATTTTTGAAAAAAGGAAATGAGGACTCAAAATGGAAAAATTATTAACTGAAGTAGAAGTAATGGATTTAATTCCTAACCGCTATCCCATCATTTATATAGACTATGTGGATTCAATTGAACCTGGTAAAAAAATTATCGCTACAAAAAATGTAACAATTAACGAAGATTTCTTCCAAGGGCATTTTCCTGGTAATCCAGTAATGCCGGGTGCCTTAATTTTAGAAACGTTAGCACAAGCTGGTTCAATCTTAATTTTGAAGTCAGAAGAATTTTTAGGACGTACTGCTTACATCGGTGGTATTAATAAAGCAAAATTCCGTCAAAAAGTTGTTCCTGGAGATACAATTAAATTATCTTTTGAAATTACAAAAGTAAAAGGTTCTGTTGGAACAGCCGATGCGATTGCTACAGTTGAAGGTAAGAAGGTCGCTGAATGTGAATTTACCTTCATAGTCGGCGAGCAACGCCAATAAAAAGAAAAGTAGCACAATTCCACATTCGGAATTGTGCTACTTTTTTTATTTTGCTTCTTGTAAAATAGTGATTTTTTCAACTTTGACAGGTTTTTCTGGAACCGATGCTTCACCAGTTTCACTTGTTTTCACATCTGCTTTGGCGATTTTATCGACAACGTCCATCCCTTCGATAACTTGACCAAAGACAGTGTAGTTATTGTCTAATTTAGGTGCGCCACCATTTTTATAGGCATCAATTATTTTTTCTGGTGTAAATTGAATCGCTAGGCCATCTGACATATCTTGGTCGTTTTGGACAATGAAAAATTGACTGCCTTGACTATCTAAAGGCTTTGCGCGTGCCATAGACAATGCACCGCGAATATGGTAAAGGTTTGGAGAAATTTCTACTTCAAACCCTTTACCCCAAATGCTTTCACCGCCCAAACCGGTTCCTTCTGGGTCACCGCCTTGAATCATGAATTCTTCCATGACACGATGAAAGACAGTTCCGTCATAGTAGCCTTCTTTGGCATGCGTCATAAAATTTTCAACTGCTTTTGGTGCGTATTCTGGGAATAATTTAATTTTGACTTTCCCTTCTGTGGTAACTAATTCTACTAAGTCTTCGTTTTCTTTTACTTCTTTATCCAGTTGTGGAAGAGCTAATTTGTTTAAATCAACGGATGTTTCAGTCGTTTCAGAAGAAGCGGTGGTTGATTCTTTAGTAGCGGTTGTATTATTGCAAGCTGCCAGTAGCGCAACGCTAGCAAATGTTGTAAATAAAAGTACACGTTTTTTTATTTTCATAATTGAATTCCTTTCTTATAACGTCTTGTTTATCATAACAAATAACTATTTTTTTTCCTAGTTTTTCTATAGTAAATTAAAAAAACAATTGTTCGAAAGGGTTTGTATTTTCGGTCTAGAGCAATTATAAT